>JAYTHR010000167.1:0-1528 GCA_043732425.1 Bdellovibrionales bacterium | reverse complement strand
GAGCGAAAATTTTGGAAAAGCTACCAACAGGCTTACAACTTTTGTTTTGAGCGAACAAGTCACGAAGACGCTCCGTGGAATATTATCCCGGCTGATGACAAAACTTCTGCCCACTTGATTGCCTCAAAGATCATAACGTATCACCTGGAAGATTTAAAATTAAAATTTCCTGAAGCAGAGGCGGAAGTACAAAAAAAATTGAAAAAATTTAAGCACGATTTGAAAAAAGGCTAACTGGACGTCATTCTTCTTACGGTCAATTTTTCACTGATTAAGCCGCATCGGGAATTTCAATAACAAATTCGGTATGACCTGAACTATTATGATACGACAGCACACCCTTATGATTCGCAATAATATTATATGAAATACCGAGGCCTAAACCTGTCCCCTTGCCTATACTTTTTGTTGTGTAAAAAGGAAGGAACATTTTTCAATCACTTCAGCCGGAATCCCGGCGCCGCTATCCATAACAGATATTCGCACCAAGTTTTGTTCCGTGCTAATGGCAATCCGAATCCACTTTTCCGGTAATTTTTCAATGGTATCTATAGCATTTCGAATGAGGTTCACTAAAACTAAAGAAATTTGAACGTCTCGACAATTCACGTCGTGATCGGCGTAAGGTTCAATAATTAATTTGACATGGCTTTGATCTAATTTGTAAGAGCAAAGCGCTAAAGTCTCGTCTAACAGAAATTTCAAACTGACTTGTTCAACGCCTTCTTTAGCACTGTCGCGGACTAAAAACTTTAGACTGGAAATAATTTTACTAATCCGCTGAACTGTTGCCAATATGCAGTCCTGATACTGGATAATTTTTGCCGGATCAGTGACATCGCGAGTTTGCTCTGCCAGAAGTGAAATAACCGTTAGAGGCGTATTAATTTCGTGGGCAATGCCGCCCACCATTTCGCCTAAGGATGATAATTTGGCTGAAAGCATTAATTGATTCTGCTGATCGGAAATGATTTGGAATCTTTCTTGCACTTGTCTTTCTAAACTTTCATTCAGATCGGCCAGCTGTTTAAATTTTTCGTGCGAGGTTTTCAGCATTAAATTAATAGATTCTTCTAAACTTAGAAATTCATCTTTAAATTTTTTAGATCTTTTCAGAGAGACCGGCTTATATGTTGAAGTCAAATCTGTAGACTGAAGCATGTGTGTTCGTATGGTCATTAAATGTTGAGTTAGAATTCGATTTAAAATTAATAAAATTGCAGTCGACACAAAAAAGGTTTTTAGAAACTGAATTAGCAAGGTTTTACCCGCCCGACGCCAGATATTTAAATAAACGGAATCTAGATGTCCCCAAACTTGAACTTCGCCGATTTGACTAAAGGTTTCCGAATCTAACCGCTGATGAATTAATTTTAACGTAAAAGTCAAAGAATTATTTGGCGAAGGAATTCCGTTTTGATGAATTATTTTATCTTTATCTCGAATTTCTAAGTTGGTAATGCCCGGAATATTTAAAATACCATTGGTTTGAATCTTTAAAAGTTTATAGTCAAAATTCCACAGCGCT
>JAYTHR010000166.1:0-1533 GCA_043732425.1 Bdellovibrionales bacterium | reverse complement strand
TGGTAGCTAACGAACTTGTTTTTAATCCTGAAGTCATCAAGCGGGACCGAAGCCAAAGCGTTTTTCAGCAAACGTTTTTACAATTCGCCGATCGTATGGCCTCTGATTATCGACGTCAGGGTGCTATCAAAAGAATTACAGTTACGCATAAGGATTTATTTGCGCATGTTGAAAAAGATTTTGGTGTTCCTCCAGCCTTAATCGCCGCGTTTTGGGCTTTAGAAAGTGATTTCGGTGCTAGTACCGGAAAGTTTCATATTCTTAGCGCCGCAGCGACGCTAGCCTACGACTGCCGACGTTCTGACAAGTTTCGTTCCCAGCTGCTTGATGCCCTTCGCTTGGTGCAACGTGGAGACATCCAGCCCGAAGAGATGATTGGAAACTGGGCCGGAGAACTTGGCGGAACTCAGTTTATGGCTTCAGATTATTTTGAATCGGGAATCGACTACGATCACGATGGAAGAGTGAACCTGGTTAAAAGCATTCCAGATACGATCGCGACCTCAGCCAATTATCTTTTAAAAAAGGGTTGGAAGCCCGGAGAACCCTGGATGCAGGAAGTGAAAGTTCCGGCACAAATGGCTTGGGAAGAAGCGGACATCACCATTCAGCATGCGCAAAACAAATGGAAAGAAATGGGCGTTAAACCTTTAAGTGGAAAATGGGACAGTGAAAATTTGCCGTCGTCATTGATTCTTCCTATGGGTAGATTAGGACCAGCGTTTTTAGTTTATCCGAATTTCCGCGTGATTTTAGCGTGGAACGAATCGGTTACTTATTCAACGACGGCAGCCTACCTGGCCTTACGAATTACCGGAGCGCCAGCGATGCAACGAGGAAGCGAAAATATAAAAAGTTTAACCACAGAGCAAGGTAAAGAGTTACAGACTTACTTAGTTAATCATAATTTTAAAATTGGGCCCATCGACGGTAAATTAGGCTCTGCAACAAAAGCGGCAGTGAAGCAAGTGCAACTTCAATTTAAACTACCGGCTGATTCTTATCCGACAGTAGAACTTCTTGAGGCTATTCGGCGTCAGTAAAATGCAGTCGTTAGTTATATTGGATGACGGATTCAAGAAGGATCTTAGGGCCTAGGTAGGTCCGCGCCCATGTTGACGCCAGTTTACCTGTAAATTAGAATCAGTGCAGGGGAGAAGTCATGCGTTTAGGTGCCCTAGGGATGATTTGCTTCATTTTTTTTTTAGAGCGACTTCCTTCGCTGCTCATCCTGTTTGCTTGTCTCAGAGTTTTCAAAACCTTCAGCTTTATCAGTCATCGGCGGCGGAATTTTTTTTTAGAGAAGCCTATCAGTATCTCAAGAAAAAAAAATACGGTTTAGCGATTGAAACGGCTCAAAAAGGTCTCGATCACGAGCAATCCCGCTACGCTAAGTTATACGAAGCAGATTTTTATATCATCATGGGTAAATCATTTTTAGCCCAGGGCCAATTTGCTCTTGGGGTTGAAAGTTTACTAGCTGCGAGTCGGGTATCACGAGGAATTGATCCTGTTCAAAATAAAGTACGACTG
>JAYTHR010000165.1:0-1536 GCA_043732425.1 Bdellovibrionales bacterium | reverse complement strand
CCTTGGGGCTTTGATTTAATCCTAGAACCGAACACTCAATTTCTGAGCCTTCGTTAAATTGTTCTGCTAAAACTTTATGATCGTATAAAAAAGAATTTTGAATCTTATTTGTGTAATCACTTTCTGTTTTAATTTTATGAACACCAACGGAAGAACCAGCATTTGCGGGCTTGATAAAAAAAGGAATTCCTAAGTGTTTACTAACCTCAGAAAATGCTGGAAGATTTTCTTTTTTTAAAACCAAGTATTTTGAATTTTTTATTCCAGCCTCAGTCATCAGTCTCTTCATAAATTCTTTATCCATGCCAACCGCAGAGGATAAAACGTCACAGCCTACAAAAGGCAATTGAACAACTTTAAATAGCCCCTGGAGTGTTCCATCTTCGCCCATAGTTCCATGAATAATGGGAAAGGCGCAATCAATCGGAATTTTTTCATATGATTTTAAAGAATAAATATAGGGACGACCTTCGAAAGAAATTAGGCTAATCGATTCTTCTTGCTTCAATTCAGAATCATTAAGGGACTTGTGTTTCTTAAAAACTTCTGCAGATGAAAACCGGTACCACGTGCCCTGCTTCGAAATTCCTAACAAGACGACATTGAATTTTTCAGTATTGACCGCATTAAAAATATTTTTTGCAGAAACTAATGAAACTTCGTGCTCTGCAGAGCGGCCTCCAAAAACTAAACCGATTTGTTTTTTCATAAAATAATTTTGCCTGTTTCTAGACTTGCGGACAAGTTTTTTAAAGAAATTTTTAGAGTTTACGGAGCGGTTGCCTGCGGCGAAGCCGGTGGAGTCGGAGTCGGAGTCGGAGCAGGAGTAGGTGCCGGCGTTGGATTTTGACCGGCAGCATAGTTATTCACTGAGTAGCAAATATCGGCCAGTATTTTTTGATTTGAATTTGAGATTTCATAAATACTGCGACTACAAAGCTGTAAAACCCGAGATAAAAAAGGAACTTCCGGACTCAGAATAACAGTATAATGAGTTCGCTTTGGCTTTCCGTCTTTATCTTTTTGATACTTGCGAATGATATCGAATTCTATTTTCCGTGCGTTGATGAAACAGTTCGTGGAGTCTACACAGTTATGCTGATTTGCGGCCGCAATGGGGACTTTAAACTGAATATCAGAGACCTTTAACTGGTGGCAGGTTTCTGGAAAATCACCGCTATCGTAACAAGATCCAAAAGCTAGTGATTCAAACATCAAAAAGGTTAGCATCGGTGACTGCGCATCAGATGCCTCATGAATTAAATTTTCTATCGAAGCAGTCGCGGCACTAGCTTTTTTGATAGTGATAGGCCATTTGCGAGTTGACTGGGATGTTTGACCATTCGAGTAGGTCTGATCTTGAACGATTAAATCGAGATCAAGCTTCTCCAGTGAATTTGCCACCGCATCAACGGCAATTCCTTGTTGCTCAATATTTTGCACTAAACTATCTTGAATTTTTTGCGAAAGCATCAAGCTCGTAAATTCATTTTTCTTAATATCATTGTAATTGTAGGAACCAAACGCTTGGCCCAA
>JAYTHR010000164.1:0-16055 GCA_043732425.1 Bdellovibrionales bacterium | reverse complement strand
TGTCGCCTCTATCGGCGCAGACTATTCATGGTAGTCTATCCATATTGAATCTGTAACCTACGCTCATCTCTGTAATGATCAGTGTGGGGAGGGAAGGGTTTTTCTCAATTTTTTTTCGTAGGCTTCCAATGTAAATTCTAATGTAGTGTGGATTTTCAAGTCCTGCATCTCCCCAGACTTGGGTTAATAACGCCTTAGCTGACACCACTTTACCTGCAGCCTGTACTAAAATACGAAGCAGTTGAAACTCAGTGCTGGTAATTTTTATTTCTCGGCCATCTATCTGAACCGTCTGTGCAACAAAGTTTATTTCAAAACCATTTTGTGTAATGACCGGCTGATTTATTTCTCCTGAGTAAGCTCGACGTTCCAGCACACGAAGGCGTGCCATTAATTCGGAGAGGCTAAAAGGCTTTGTTAAGTAGTCGTCGGCACCTGCATCCAGAAGTTGAACCTTATCACTTTCTGCATCGCGAACGGTTAATATCAAAATGGAAGCGTTAGACCATTTACGAATATCCTTTAAAACTTGTAGACCTTCAGTATCACCCAGGCCCAGATCTAAAATAATTAAATCAGGTGCAAAAATTG
The DNA here is from genome assembly GCA_043732425.1 of Bdellovibrionales bacterium. GTDB lineage: Bacteria > Bdellovibrionota > Bdellovibrionia > Bdellovibrionales > Bdellovibrionaceae > Pseudobdellovibrio. The sequence continues at coordinate 15,464 of JAYTHR010000164.1, read as the reverse complement.
TAGCTCTTTCAACAGCTTCCTTTCCCGAAGAGGCCTCTTGAATTTCATAGTTGCAGGGCTCAAGACCAAGTCGTAACGAACTTCTTACGGACAGCTCATCGTCAACAATCAAAAGTTTAGTTGTTTTAACAGCCTTCACAGGAAACCTGACGTTTTTTCAAGACTTAAATTACAGGGAAGTGAAAATGAAATGCATAATCCATTCGGAGTTTTATTCTTAGCCATTAACTTTCCACCATGCAGCTCAATTATATTTTGTGCAATGGTTAGGCCTAGACCTGTTCCACCAGTGCGGCTTCCTGGAACACGATAAAATTTTTCAAAAATTCGATCTAAATGCTCAGCTGGAACTCCGGTACCAAGGTCTGAAACAGAAACAATCAACGCATCATCATTAGTCTCTGCCGAAACGGATATTTCTGATCCGGCGGGGGAGTAGAGTGAAGCGTTTAAAATCAAGTTAGCAAGTACATGCACAATCAGACCGAAATCCATTTCTACCAAGGGTAGATCAGCTGCTACTTTTGTTATGATGGGATTTGTGCAGACAGATCCTGAGGTTCCTTTAGCAGAAACGCCAATCAAGTCATTGACGTCATGAAGTTCTTTTTTCAAAATTAAAATGCCGCTTTCAAGTCGACTCATATCGAGCAAATTTTCAACGAGTCGATTAAGTCTTTCACCCGCGCTTGTAATTTCTTGAAATAACTGAGTGCTCGTTTGATCAGATTCATGACTGCGCTGCTGGAGTGCCGCGGTGGCGGTTAGAATGGCTGTCAGTGGAGTCCTAAACTCGTGGGAAATGGAATTAAGTAAAGTCTGGTGCAGTCGCTCAGATTCTTGTAAGCGTAAAGCTTCTTTCGCTTTTTTCTCAAGAATAAGTCTTTCAATTGCAACCGCAATCTGCTCACTGATCGTTAAAAGTAAAGACTCATCTTCTTTAATTAGAACTAAAGTTTTTATTTGAATGAGCATAATCCCAATAAATGATTGATGGCCCTTCAAGGGTAATATCAGATGTCCACGATCGTCTCGAACAAGGGCACCTGTTTTAAATGACCACTCTGCGGATTCTAGTTCCCGAGTGGAAAGCTTATCTGCTTCAAAACTCAAAGTATTGCCTTTGAAACCACGATCTTGTGCGAAATGAAATTTGCATTCAAAACCAAAATTATTCGAAATTAGATTTTCAATAAAAATCACAAGTTTATTTTGGTCACTTTCTTCGCCGATTGCTTTTGCCGTTTGATATAATATTTGAGTTCTTAACTCACGATCGGCAAGGAGTCGTTTTTGCCTTGCAATTTGCGACGTCAATATGCCTGTTGCAATCGCGGATAAAAAATAGGCGGCAAGCATGAAGAGATCTTCTTTTTCTTCGATATGGAAAGTGAATTTAGGAGGAATAAAATAATAATCCCAGATGAGTGAACTTAGAATGGCCGAGCCGATTGCGGGAAGGATAGACACTAAAAAACTCATGCCTAAAACGAAAGATAAAAAGATAAAACCTACAGCTCGATACCCGATAAATGGTTCAAGCATAACGCTTAAAAACGAAGTGAAGGCTACTCCAATTAGCATTCTGGTAAGATGGCCAGCGTATTTTACGTAAATTATTTTAAGTTTGAATCCCTTCCAGTTAGTCAGATTTTTTACCGCCTTTTTACTGCCCAACTGAATAACATCACTTTAGCCTTAGAGCAAATCGTAAAGGGGTATAGAAAATGGCCGCAAAGATTGATTCTGCTGTTGGTGATTTATTGTCTGGTCGCAAAATAAAAGTTGTCGTCGCGACGTCCGTCATGTTGAGTTTTATTTCGTTCTGGCGTGCGGCCGCGATCGTTCTTAATGACCTGGGATCTTCCGCATTTTACGTTGGTGGGATTGCGGAGCAAGCCGTAGGCCCTGCAGCGCCCTGGTTTATTTTAGGTGTTATGCTATTTTCTTATGCCGTAAGGGCCGTGTACGTCGAGTCCTGTACGATGTTTACACGTGGTGGAGTGTACCGGGTCGTTAAAGAAGCTATGGGCGGTACGCTAGCAAAGCTTTCTGTTTCCGCACTTATGTTCGATTATATATTAACCGGTCCAATCTCAGGAGTTTCTGCGGGACAATATATTGTTGGGCTTGTCGCTCAAACTATGACTTATTTTGGTCATCCATGGGCTCCGGATAAAGACACAATAAATTTAATTGCTGCGGGTATAGCGACCCTAGTCACAGTTTACTTTTGGTGGCGAAATACCCGCGGAGTACATGAGTCATCAACCGATGCACTACGAATAATGTGGGTCGTAACTGTCATGGTTGTGATCATGATTGGTTGGTGCGCGCTTACAATTGCTACCAAGCCTGAGACGCAGCGTATGCCACCTTCGCCTATTCCGTCCCACCTTTCATTCAACAAGGATGCTGTCGGATGGTTACCAAGTTTAAATCCAAATGCACTTGTTGAGTTGCCTAAAGTGGTATCCCCATCGGACGGAGCAGTTATTGCCGCGCCGGAGGCTGAAAGTAGATTTGGTCTTATACCGAACGCAGGAAAAATTTTGGGACTTATTGGTATTTTAATTGCGTTTGGCCATTCATTCCTAGCAATGTCCGGCGAGGAATCACTCGCGCAGGTTAATCGGGAATTAGAACATCCGAAGCACGCCAATTTGATGAAGGCTGGTCTAGTTATTTTTATATATTCCCTAGTCTTTACATCGTTGGTGTCGTTCTTTGCTTACGCTATAATTCCTGACCATTTGCGTTCTCAATTTAGCGATAACTTAATTAGTGGAATAGCGATGTACCTTGTTGGTCCAATGGCGCTAAAACTTTTATTTCAAGGATTTATTGTAATCGTGGGATTTCTAATGCTTGCGGGAGCGGTTAATACGGCAATTATTGGAGCCAATGGGGTTTTGAATCGAGTCAGCGAAGACGGTGTATTGACGGACTGGTTTAGAGCACCACACAAAAAATACGGAACCACTTATCGACTCATCAATTTAATAGCGATATTGCAAATCGTTACAATTTTGGGTTCGCGCGGAAACGTTTATACACTGGGTGAAGCTTATGCGTTTGGTGTTATTTGGTCATTCGCCTTTAAAGGTTTAGCGATGTTGGTTCTTCGCTACAAGGATCGTTCACATCGTGAGTGGAAAGTTCCGTTTAATATTCAGCTTGGAAATATAGAAATTCCGATTGGACTAGGTTTTGTTGCAGCAGCTATGTTCGCCATAGCAGGCGTTAATTTAATAACGAAGCAAGTTGCAACGGTGAGTGGTATTGCGTTTACTTTGGTATTTTACGCTATTTTTCATATTTCTGAACACATAAATCAACGCAAACGCGGATCCGCTGCTCACGTTGAAGTTGATCAATTTCAGTTGGCACCTAGCGATGATATCAGTAGTCGCTCACTCAATGTAAGACCTGGAAACGTTATGTGCTTGGTGCGAGATTTCCAAACTCTTGCTCATGTTACGCGAACTGTACAAACAGTTGATACACATAAACAGGATTTGATCGTGATGACGGTTCATCGGTTGGCGGGTCCCGATACCGGTCATGAAAATATTCACACGAGCGAGCTGTTTACCGATTATGAGCAAATTCTATTTAGCCGTGTCGTTTCTATTGCTGAAAAAGAAGGTAAACACGTTGAACTATTAGTAGTTCCGTCGACAAATGTGTTTCAGGCTATCGCTCTGACAGCATCTCAATTAAAGACTGCGGAAATCATTGTCGGCCAATCCTCTGTGCTCACACCCGATGAGCAAGCCTACCGAATTGGCGAGGCTTGGGATGAAGTTCCTGATAAACCTAATCACCCTGTTTTATTCAAAGTTGTGGGGTTGAAAGGGGAAACATGGAGTTATCAATTAGGCGCACATGCACCAGTACTGTCGGAAGCTGAAGTGGACTTAATTCATCATGCTTGGCGCGATCTAGTGAAGCAACCAGGACTAGAGAAAATTCGGCACAAAGATATTATCGTATTTTCCATAGAAAAGATGCAGGAAGATTTATCCAATGATAAAAATTCTCAAATTTTAGTATGGATTAAAAATCGGTTAGGAAAAGGTTAACCTCACCTAGGAAGAGCGATCTGTTCGATTTTTAATTTTAATTATTTTACTCTTTCTTGCATGGCCGCTCATGCGTATTTATTCTGATCCAAAAAAAATCGACTAAGGAATCAGATTTTAATTATGATAGCGGCGGGTAGTGTGATTAGTTTAGTGATTAGATTTTTAAAAGGAATACAGTGAAGCCTCGTCGCTTGGATGTATTGCAGGCGAACTTAATGACCAGCCGGGAGCCAGAAAATAGTAGCCCAGGCCCTGAAAGTATCCGCAAGGACGCTATGATCTTGGAAGAATCAGGTCCAGAAAAAAATTATTCGATCCCGCGGACGAAAAAAAGAAGCCATCAGTTTAAAAGAAAAAATAATTATTGCTCGAGAATGGCAGCGGCAAGGTTATCCAGGATCACGGCCAGTGATTGCGGCGCTACTAGGTGTTCGCGTGCGCGCTGTTCGCGAAGTGATTATGGTTTTAAAAAAGAGACGCCAGCGGCGGCGTGAAAAAATAAAATTAAGTGTGTATAAGAATATAAAAGTAAAAAAAATAGGCGCCGTTCTAACGATGGATGGGACAAGCCTTCAGAAGGGAGAAGATTACATCGTGTATAAGGATCGATCTAGTTTAGAAATAAATATTAATCGCTGTGGTGGTCATTTGAACTCAAGTAATGCAATCAAAGTATTAGAAAGTTTGAAGCAGAGAAACAAACTGCCATTAGTCGTGTGTACTGATAATGGCTCACCATTTTGTTCACAGGAAGTTAGGAATTTTTTAGATAAAAATTATATTACTCAACTAAAGAATTTACCAAGGTGACCCCATCTATTTACCGGGGTGGACGTCCAACGGCGCAAGGGCTAAAGCTTCTGGCACAAAAAGGTTTTAAAACGATCATCGATTTAGAAAATTCAAAAAGCGCAGTGGTTTACGAGAAACAGAATCTTCAGTCGAGCGGCGTTCGTTTCATTTCGGTTCCAACAGATTCGTTCGGTACCCCTAAAGACAGTCAGGTCAATAAGATTTTGAATGCGCTGAATGTTTCCAAAAATTTTCCAATTTACATTCACTGTCAGCACGGCGAAGATCGTACCGGAAAATGGTAGGACTTTATCGCGTCGAACACGGAATGTCTGTGACCGACGTTTACCAAAAGATGCTGGACTTAGGTTTTCACAAAATATTGTTCCCACTAAGTCATTATTCTGAAATTAAAACCAATTTCGAAGATTAGTTCGAGATGCCGGAGAATTAACAATCTCGTCTGAAAAACTAATTTCAGAAGAATAACCTGTTCGGCCCCGGCAACACATTGCATACAGAAAAGTGAGCAGGTACCTTTTTTTACCTTTTTGCTATTGTGATTTCCGCTGCGTCACTTCCACCATCAAATCGGCGATTTGGCGCGAAAATTTCACAGGATCAGGTAGCGCGGATCCCTCTGTGAGTAATGCTTGGTTGAATAAAATATCAGCCCATTTGATTTGGTCATCGCTTGGTATCGACAGCATATGATTAAATAGCGGATGCTTCGGATTAATTTCTAAAATGCGCTTAGTGTTGGGCGCAAATTCAGACCCCATTTGTGATAAAATCTTTTGCATATGTGCTGTTGGATCATTTTTATCACTAACTAAACAAACGGGTGTCTCGGTCAAACGATCGGACATCACGACATCTTTGACTTGATCCTTAAGGCCATTTTTTAAATTTTCTAATAATGGCTTGAAACGCTCTTCAAAAGATTTTCTTTCTTCGGCCATTTGCTTTTTTTCTTCTTCAGTATCTAGTTCAAGCCCTGCCTTAGCTACGCTTTGAAGTTTTTTATCTTTAAATTCACTCAATCCCTGTGTGACCCATTCATCGACCGGGTCAACCATCATCAGAACTTCGAGATTCTTTTGTTTTAATTTTTCTAAATACGGACTTCGTGATAATTGGTCGAGGTTATCACCAGTGATAAAATAAATTTCTTTTTGGCCTTCCTTCATGCGGCCCACGTACTCATCTAAAGTGGTCCACTTTTCAGAGGTGGTCGAGCGAAACAGAAGTAGATCCTGAATTTTTTCACGGCTTCCTGAATCGTTGGCGATTCCTTCTTTTAGAGTCGAACCAAATTCGCTCCAGAAGCCTTCGTAAGCTTCGCGGTTTTCTTTCAGCTGGTCTTTAAGGGCGGAAAGAACTTTATTAGTCACGTTTTTTCTAATTTGCGAAATTTGGCGATCATGTTGTAAAATTTCGCGGGAAACATTTAGAGAAAGATCGGCGCTATCTACCAAGCCTTTTACGAATCTTAAGTAAGTCGGTAGTAAATCTTTACAATCAGACATAATAAAAACGCGTTTCACGTAAAGACTAAGACCGTATTCCATCTCGCGAACATTAAAATTAAAAGGTTTTTTTGTTGGTAAGTAAAGTAGGGCATTGAATTCTAATGTGCCTTCAGCTTTGTAATGAATATGCTTCATGGGATCAAGCCAGTCATGAGTCAGGTGCTTGTAAAATTCTTTATATTCATCGGCCGTGACATCCGCCGGAGCTTTCAGCCAAAGCGCTTTTTGAGAATTAAGAACTTCAATTTCTTCTTTTTCGCCTTTCATCGTAATCGGGTAGGCGATAAAGTCCGAATATTTCTTGATCGTTGATTTCAACACTGCACAGTCTGTGAAGTCTTGGGTCTCGTCCTCGTCATTTAATTTTTTAAGGTGAAGTGTGATCGTGGTTCCAACGCCACCAGGACGCGGCACCTCATCGATCGTGTAGGTACCATCACCGTTAGATTGCCAAACGACGCCGTTACTGGCTCCCGCTTTTTGCGTGTGCAGAGTGACTTCATCGGCCACCATAAAGGCCGAATAAAAACCTACACCAAACTGGCCAATCAGCTCGGGGCGTGATTTTAATTCATTGTTCATTTGAGCAAATTTTTTCGTACCTGATTTAGCGATGGTGCCTATATACTCAACCACTTCGTCAAGACTCATTCCAATTCCGTTATCTGATATTTTTAAAGTGTGTGAGGCTTTGTCGGCCTCAAGCAGAATAGCTGGTTCGTGGCCCGCAGGACGTAAATCGGGTTTTGTTAAGGATTCAAATTTCAGTTTATCGATTGCGTCCGAAGCATTTGAAATCAGCTCGCGTAAAAAGATTTCCTTATGCGAATAAAGCGAATGAATCATAAGATCTAGAAGTTGCTTAATTTCCGCATTAAAGCTTTGAGTTTTTTTAGCCATGGGTTGTCCTTTGGTTGTAGAATTGTAATTTAGGTTCATTTTAGATTTTAGCAAGGCAGAAAAGTGAAAGATCTAGAAAAAAAGCGGGCCGCCTATCAGGTGTGCAAAACTTGGCCGCTGCCTTTTATAGGTCAGGATATTTAATGCGTTTTAGATGTAGTAAAGGATTCCCAGAAGCACGAATAAAATAGAATAAACCACTGTAAATGTTTTAGAAAATACCGGCCGAACTTTCCCAGCCGCTTTGAGCGCCCTTCTAGACCAAAAAAAGAAACTCAAGTGTAAGGAAGCGGTCAACAATCGAATGCACAGAAACTTTGCGATGAAAACTACCCACTTAGTAGTATCTGAAACAAAAAGCATCTACTGCCTTGGTCGGTGTCAATTTTTTTAGTCGGAATTGCTAAATAAAGTTAACTGGTATACAAAACCTTAAGCCCTTAGCTTCTGAGATATCAACACACGGAGATAATTCATGAGTACCAGCACTTCAGATTTAGTCGAAATCGCCCTGTTCCCCATTCCCGGCTGCGTTTGTTTTCCAACAACGATCATGCCATTACACGTGTTCGAGCCGCGCTACCGGGCGATGATTAAAGATAGCGTGCGATTGGGTCGGCGTATTGGGGTTTCGCACACCGTGAAAGAAATTAGCGGCGCGAAGCGAAACCAAACAAAGGCCGATATTTTAAATACCAATCAAGAAACTTACGAAGCTGAGAAAATATTTTCAGCTGGTTTTGCGGAAATTGAAGAAGTCACTGCGGATGGCCGCATGGGCGTCAAAATCAAAATGGATTCCCGCTATGAATCTGTCGAAGAGATTCAAACTTTACCTTACCGGATCGATCGGTGCCGTCTTTTTAAAGACCAGGAATCCAACCTCACTGAAGCTGCTGATTTGAAATTAAAAGTACTGAAGCGGCTGCAAGTGCAACTCGCTTCGGGCTCGGCCGAAGTTCGCGAATTATTTGAGCCCGCACGTTGGGAGTCTTTTACTCCCGAAGATTTTAGTTTTCGAATTTTTTCTGTCGTGCGCGTTGAAACTGAACTTTCTCAGGCCCTACTTGAAATGCGAAGCCCTGAGGCTAGATTGAAAAGCCTTTTACGTGTTCTAGATCAAAATGGAATGTCGCCCGATTCCTACCAGTAAACATTGGATGAAAAAGTAAAAGTTATTTTTCACACTGCGCGTAAAGCGCATTCCGCCGGACCTCCACTTCGGCTTGGTGTCTTAGTTGACAGACCTTATGGTGAAAACTAGCCTTTAACGACAGGCTTAATCTAAACCAAGGATATATTATGAAAAAATTAATTATTTTCGCCACAGTGATCATCCCATTTCTGGCGACGGCAGCAGAAAACTTTAAAATGAATTTCACGAACGAAGAGCTTCCGAAAATCATTGAATCCTACGCGCGCGCCGCCGGGGAAAAATTTATTATCGATTCGACCGTGCGGGGCCGAATCACCATGATTAATCCTAAAGATCTTAGCCAAGAAGAAGCCTACGGCCAATTGTCAGAAGCCCTAGCCGTTAACGGTTTTGCGATTATCAAAGAAGGCGATGTTTTTGTCGTGAAAAACGCACGATCGGCTCAGCGGGATAATATTGAAGTCACGACGTCGCAACCGGTGATGCGCCCACAGCGCATGGTCAGCTGGGTGATTACACTCAAGAATGCGACGGCCTCGGATGTTTTGAATCAGCTTCGTGTTTTGACTTCATCTTACGGCGAAATGAATGTGAACGAAAGAACCAATCAACTGATCATGACCGATTGGAGCAGCAATATGCAGCGCGTGGCCGAGCTAATAAAGCAGGTCGATATTCAGGTCGATGCCAGCACTGCAAAAATTGTGGCCGTGGCAAAAAAAGACCGCGAGGCCAGACATAAAGAATCTAAAAATAACGAATCTAAAAATATGGAATTAAAAAAAGGAAAAGCAGGAACGACTTCAGAAGTGAACGAAAAATCAGGAAATTAAAAGGGCACTGAAGATAATCCTAATTTTATGAAAGTGGCGGATGATCAGCTGCTTTCGAAAGCTGGTCGTTAGAAGCTAAATCTAGTTCCACCACAAATGTTGTATGGCTGGCAGTGAAATCAATGGTCAAAGCGCCCCGATGAGTTTCGATGATTCCTTTTGAAATACTAAGTCCTAATCCGGTTCCCTTGCCAACTTGTTTCGTCGTATAAAAGGGATCAAATATTTTAGCACCATCTGCCGGCTTAATTAATTCCCCAGAATTTGAAATTTTTATTCTTATTTTTTTCTGGGTTGTTTCTAGATCGATGCGCACCCATTTCGTCTTGTAGTTAATCGTGGCATCGAAGGCGTTATTTAATAAATTAAGTAAGACTTGAGCAATTTGTTCCGAGCGCCCAAAGAAATATAAATTCGGGTCAATCTGCGGCGGAGTGAACAAATCAATATGATGGCTATTAAACCGTTCGCGGCAGAAGTCTAAAGTTTCATTGACCACATCGTTGATGGCGTATTTCTCGAAGGGTTCGCCGGTGGTTTCTCTGGCAAAAGAGCGAAGTCCTTTGATAATACGACTTATCCGGTGAACGGTATCTGCAATCTGCTGAGAGAAAAGTTTAACCTTAGTCGCATCATAATTTTCAGAATCGGCTAAGGTCTGTAGTAAAAATGATTTACCCAAAATAATGGAAAGGGGATTGTTAATCTCGTGCGCGATACCGCTGGCCATTTCGCCTAGGGAAGACATCCTAGAGGCCGCTATTAAGGCGGTTCCTTTTTTGAATGAATCACTCACGTCTTGGGTTATTCCTAAGTAGCCCGTAACGTCACCGTCATTATTTTTTAGGGCAATGGCGCGCCCGGAAATATGGACGACTTCATTTTTTTTCGTATGAAAGCGGTAGTTACAGGAAAATTTTCCGGTAAGCAGCATATTCTGCCAATTTTTCATAAAAAGATCGACGTCATCTTCATAAATAGCATTAATCCAGCCATCTCCAAGAGCTTCTTCAGAAGACAGTCCCGTTAATTCGGTTAAAGTTCTATTTACGTAGGTGCAGCGTCCCTGTTTATCGCAAAGATAAATACCCACGGGCGAGGTCTCGGTTAAATTTTTCCAAATAATGTTTTTTTCAACGACTTCTTTTGTTTTTTCATCGGCTATGGCCTGCGCCTTTAACGTGATGTTCTGCAACGAAGACAGCATGATTGCTAAAAATAAAGTTACGGTAGCACCAAAAAAGCTAATCAGAGAAAATACTAGCCCCGAAGACTGTTCAAAGGTTTGGGATTTTCGCCAAACAAAAATCATTTTTTTCCCCAGGAGCTGAGTTGATTTGATGATTTTGTTTTCCGGATCCAGCGGCGGTATCGTGGAAGAAAATATAAGATTCGAGCGATCCAGTTCCGCCGACATGTAAACTTCTAAGGTCAGATCAGGATTGAATTTTTCAGAAATAGTTTTAAAAAACTTATCCGCAATTACGGGCGAGAAAACTAACCCCGTGAAGGCTTTTTTTCGCTGAGCCACCGTTTCTATCGGATAATTTTTCTTATAAAGCGGTATAAATAAAATAAATCCGGTAGAACTGGCAACCTTATTTTGAAATAATATAATATTATCCGTGATCGACGGAAGCCCGGTGTCGCGGGCTTGAAGGGCGGCGCGGTACCGGTTTTTCTCCATCGAGATGTCGATGCCGACGGCTCGCTTATTCAACTCAAGCGGCTCGACGTAAATCGCAATCAAATGAATTTCCGGATTTTCGTTTTTGTAACCCGCGGGAGTCGTGTAAGGGTCATGAATTTTTAAGTTCGCGATGGGTTTTCGAATATCATTATGTTTATAAAAATCTTCAACATTTTGGGTCGGAGACGGAAGGATGATGCCGACGCCTTCCACTTTTTCAAATTCGCGGTTCAGTAAAAGCTTTTTCGAGAAAATAGTCCACCCTTCCTGGGTGACGCGTTCGGAAGCCGCAAAAAAACCAACCGAGCTTTGCAGTGAATTCGTGTAGTCACTGAGTTGCGTTTCCACATACAATTGAGCTTGATCTGTTTTTGAGAAAAAATGCGAGCGGTCAACTTCTTGAGCTGAATTGAAAAACGAAAAAAATGATAATCCGGAAAGGATCCACCCAAAGACTAGCGCCGTGATAACCCGGTGATTAAAACTAGGGCCTTGCAGTCCGCCTAAACCCAATGACGTTATTCCAAGCCCTAACAGGAAAAGCTGAAGATGAGTTAAACTTTCGTTTAAAATTTGGCTCGCAAAAGGGCCATCACCCATGACCGTAGCAACGATGGCCCAACCAAATATAAGTAATGAGGTCGAATAAATCAGGAACACATCGAACCAAAATGCGGCTAATAAAATGGGGAAGAAGACTAAAAAAAGATAAGGTGAACCAACGCCGGACGAGAAAACAAAATAATTCACGAAAAGAGTCAGCGCCAGTAATGCTAAAAGAAGGCCATATTTTTTAAACGTAAGACGAAGGGGGTGAAAATCAAACACCGAGGCTTTATAGGCAAAAGGGGCCAGGAACAAGCCCCCTAAAAAGTCACCGATCCACCAGGTCTTCCATATATTAAAAAATTCTGAGTGGGGAAGTGAACCGTTCGCAAAAAGGGCAAAAGAACCAACGGTCGAGCTGATGGAAGCTGCGCAGGCTAATGAAAAAATAGCAAATACCGCTAGAGAATGAGTTCCAAATTCAATTTTCGATTTCAAAAGATATTTAAAAAAGGCGACGCCAAAAATGGCTTCTAAAGTGTTTCCAGCACCAATGATCAGGCAGGTGCCCAGCGGAGATCCAACTTGGAAATTCGACAATGCGGCCGCGGCGAAAATGCCGACGGCGGCGCGGGGACCAAAAAAATAAATAATCATAATGGCGAAACCCGTCGCTGGCCAAACGGGCGAGGCCTGTTTATTCACCGTCGCAAAATTTAATCCCAAATTACTGGCCACTGAATAAAGAAAAAATGACACTAAAAGAATCCCGATGGTCTTAAGTATTTCTAAGATTAAATTATTTTTTGGCCATTGCATTTAGTGGGTTTCCCTAGGCACAGAGGTATCGTTGATTCTTGGGATTTTCAATCAAGTTTCTACACGAGGATCAGTTTTGTTTGCTAGCCGCCCCGGGCGTGACTTAACCCTGTCAATATTTCGTAAAATAGCTTCAAAACAGTGGACTCACTAGCTGGATCTCAAAACAAGAAAATTTCACGACCCAGAAAAAAGGTTAAGGCTTTTTGAGAGAATAACTTTGCTGCCTGTCAATTTTAGAATGAAAATGCTCAACGCGGTTTGTGATGTCTCAATACCAGACAGTTTTGGACTTATTTGTCTTTTTCAGAACGTCAACTTTTTACAGAAGTTATTTCAACACTCCGATAGTCTAAATATGGGAAATCTGACATTGGCCGGCTTTTTAATTTCCGTCTTAGTAGGCCTTACAACTTTTGCGCAAACAGCTCCCGGGAAAACACTGTCGTGCGGAATTAAAAATGCGGCAACCGCTTCATTAAGAGATATCGCAGTTCAAGAATGTCAAAAAAGAAAAGAATCGGCTCAGTGTCAAAAACTTTATTCCGAGATTAAAGAATCAGGCGAAGATTTAGCGTCCCGAAGTCTGCGCTGCGAGCTAGATAGTGGATCGTCCGTGCGAGAAAAACTCGCTGTCAGTGCGATTGGCTGTCTGCGAGGTGGTATTTACGATGGCCTGATCGAACCCATTAAATCTTTGGGTCAAGCTATTGGAACCGGTGCCGCCATGGTTGTTGTAGGCTGGAACGCGGCCGACGAGCGCCGTAAAAATTGCGACGCGCACCCGGAGCAGAAAATGAAACTTTACGAAATCTATAATCAAAGTGTTCCGACGCTGTTGCGCGTGCCCGTGCCCACTGCGGCTCAGGTAGCAAAGATGTCGTGCAGTGACATTGAAGTGCAGATGTATAAAGAAAGAAGTCTAAAAGAAGACCGGGCCCGTAGGGTTGAACTTCGTCGCGGCGGGCGCTTTGAAAAATTCAGCGAGGAAGAGCAAAATTACCTGGATTGGAAAATCGCAAAAATTGAATTTGCCGGGTCTGGGGAACGAAATTTATGGGACATCGCCGATCAAGCTTTAAAAAAATACAATCTCAGTATCGAGTGCTACAACCGAGACGCCCAGTGGGCTTTACGCTGTGAAGCTTTATTTATGGTAGCCACGACAGTGGGATCTGGTGGGTATGCGGCCGGCGCTAAGGTCGCTGCGAAAGTTTCGGGTTTAAAGGTTGGTCACTTCATAGCCGCCGTTGGAAAAACCGTTGAAGAAGCTGGAAGTTTAAAAAAGATTTCTGAAGTTCAAAAGCTAGAGCTTCTAACTAAAGCCAATTCTTTATCCAGTGCCGATCGCATTGCTGTCGCAGAACAACTCACCGGACGCACGTTAACCAGTGACCAAGCCAAAAAGTTAATCGCGATTCACGAACTTCCGCTCACTGACCTAAAAGGCAAGGCCGAGGGCTTGAAAGCGTTAGGCTACACGAATGAGCAAAGAAATGTTTTGATGAGAACTGGAATTACCGGCGAATTTGATGAGTACATTCAGGGCGCCGTCATGGCTCAAAAAGCTGAGCAAAAGGCATTTGCCTTAGCTCAAACTCTAGAGGCCCGAGAAATTAAAATCGAAAGTTTACTTAAAGATCCTGCGCTTGGTTCGACCGAAAAAGAAAAACTTCTGGCTGAATTAAAATCAGTTCAAACCAAAAAAATTGAAAATCGCGACACTCTTTTTAGCGGCAGTTCAGGAATTTCCGGAATTGATGAGGTGCGATTTATCGAAAACCGCATCGGAGCAAAATCTAGAGAAATTGAAATTGCCGAGCTGACAGAGCAAAGAACCGCGCCTTTAATCGAAGCCAGAGCCAAATCCTTAAAAGAATTAGCCGAAACAAAAGCGACCGATAAGTCTTACAGTGCAGCTCAGTCAACTTATGATCTAGCGGCTAAAGATGTGGAAAGCGCGATCAGCGCCGGTGGTTTAAAAACGACGAAAGATAAACTGGATGCCATAGTCATTCTGCAGAATGCCGGTTCCGAGAAATATAAAGAAACGTATAATCAGTTAATTTTTGACGTGGCTCAGGCCGAAAAAAAATCACGCCGGGACTTAAGTGGTTTAGAATTTAGCGCGCCGGCCACCAGTCCGTCAGTTGTTAATTCGCAAAAAGATTCAGTCTGGGCTATCGCTCGCGAATACCAGCAGCAGTCGATTCGAATTGAGCTTCAAAGAAGTATGAATGAATCCACGGCCGGAGCCCGGTGGGAAGAAAATAAAAAACTCGAGCAGCAGTTCGAAGCCATGATCGAGAAACGAGATAATTTTCAACAAGCTGTTGAAGCCAAGTTAGAAAAACAAGTCGGCGCGAAAGAGGCGCAAAAGGTCATGAAAAGTTTATTTCCGCGCTAGGTTTTTCCGTCAATAGTCGGAACTTTCTAAGTAAAGTGAGTTTTGTGTGGTGAATTAGAAGTGCCATCCTGGCAGAAAAGGGCTCTCAGCCCTTTTGAACCCGAGAAAGCTGGCCATCCGGGCCAGCTTTAAATGATTTAATACTAAGGACTTAATATTCAGTTCTTAATACAGACTTTAATATCCAATCCTTAAAATTCAGTCTTTAAAATTCATTCCTTAACATTCAGACTTTAGTATTCGTTTCTTAAAATTCACTCTTTAAAATCCAGATCTAAAAATCTAAGTCTTAAAATGCGTGATGCATTTTAAGAAGCGGGAGTCTGTGGGTAGAGCCCTCAGCAGGCAGGATGCCTGTGCGCTGAAAAGGAAAATAAAAAAGATCTCAGCTATTAAATCCGACCATCGCGCATCCCATGTAAGCGCCGGCACTGAAGCCCGCGCGGGCCATAGCCCCACTCTTGAAGATGTTACCAAGCATGAAAAAACCTAAACAGTACTCGTTTTTAAATAAACAAGCTCAATTCTTTGGTGGAGCTTTACTTGAGGGAAAAAGAAAATCATTCAGACCTCTTTCTTCGAAAGATTCCATTCACTTTGTGCTTCGCAGTTCGTGGGCCACAGGACGGGATAGCTTTTTAGCACTTAGAAATAAAAAAGCTATAGATCAGATCATTAAAAAATGGGCTCAAAAGTTTGGA
>JAYTHR010000163.1:0-5464 GCA_043732425.1 Bdellovibrionales bacterium | reverse complement strand
ACAGTGCGCTTGGTTTTTAACCCAGGTCCTACTTCCAGTAACTTGGTCCTTTCAACAGGAGCTGTTCCCCCAACCGCGAGTTGGACCGATGATTCTGTTGCCAGCAACACGGGAAAATATGATGTGGTCATCAAACGATCGGCAACAACTTTAAGCAAATCATTTTTTATTACGGTTAATAACGGAGGCGCCGCTACTCCCAGCGGATCTTGCCCGGTTGGCTCTTACGTGGCGCGCGGAAGTGTGGGCCCTGGCTGGACCAGGAATGCGAACGATGATCCCTTTTCTTTAGTCTCTGTAAGTGGTGCAGATATAACAATTAAAGCCGGAACTTACAGCTGTAAGACGGCAAGCTTAGGTTACGCGGTTGATACTTTTTTTACAAAATTAGTACAAACAACCGGTCCAGGATCTCCAGCCGACCTTCCAGGGTCGGCGACTTCAAGTAATGCACCCTACATAGGTCTTTTGCAGTCCGTGGCTACGGCAAACCCAGTGATTTCTATGACTCAGGATTCAACCTTTCAGTTACAGCAAAAATGCACCACGTTGAATCCTGATCCTGTTGGGGAAACTTATGCTCTGGGCCTTCCGGCATCTCCTTACACGGCACTAACAACTTTCGCTTCGCTACTATGCACGCAGACAAACTAATTTTAAAATTTTTTAAAAAGAAAATGTCTGATCAGCAAGGAATGGGTCTGATGCAGGTTCTGATGGCTACAGGCATCTTGTTTCTTATGGTCTACGGTATGATTTCGCTTTTGATGTTTTCGGCGCAGAGGCAGCGCTATCAGACTATGATCGCGAATGTGCGCGAGTTACAAAAGAAAATGGATGGACTCTTAAATAATCAAGATGCATGGAAAAATACTTTTGCTGCGAACGCCTCATTTAATTGTATTCGAACACGAACAGCCTGCCTAGAAACGCAAAATGTGATCACTGAAGTTCGCGATGCGGCCAACAATGTGATTGTCACGAACTTACCGGATTGGTCGACGCCGGGATACCCTTCGGGTGGCTTTACCGAGCGTGGCATTCCGTGCGCCACGTTTAACGGGACGGCTGGGGGCGGAAATGATCTTTGTCCATTCACGTATAAAATAATTTGGGAACCACTGTGCACGGGTGGTGGTTGCGCGGTTCATTTAGATCCGGCTTTTAGACTGACGGCACGCTTTGTTTACAATCCGTCTCCGTCATTTCCGGCAAATGCAGCCATCCAAACGGGTAGTCCAATTGCGGTGCAACCTCTTGATCCTGCAAACTCGACGAAGACTCCGGTAACGCCAACAAATGTTTCCTCGGCCTCGCAAATCGCCGATGATAAAGCCGGTAAGTATGACGTCGTTATCTGGCGAACGGCTACAACGAATGTGCCGTCGTTTAGAATTGTTTCAACAACCAGCGGTCCCTGCACCAACGTAGGTTATTCACTTTCGTCGGCGCGCGGCGGTTGGACTTTTGCAAATAGCAGCGGGGGTTACGACCCTTTCTACCTCGTTAAAAGCTTGATGAGTTATTCATCTACGAATGACGCCGTCCAATTAGCTCACTTGGGAACTTACGATTGTGATGTCTCGGCAGCGGGATTTAATGTCGGAGGATTTCAAACAAGGCTGGTGCTCAATGTCGGGAACGTTTTTACCAGCGTCGGATCATCCGCCGCGAACGCCAGCGGTAATTTACAATCCAGCGTGGAATTTAACTCACTATTCACGGCGCCCTCAGACCTTTCTGTGTATCAAGTGCAGCAAGTCTGTGATGTCAGTAGCGGCGCAAATGACCTGGGTCAGTCCGGCGGCGCGCCTCCGCCGGTTTTAGCTTCGATGACTTGTAAATTAGTAAATCCTTAATACAACTGTTCAAAACTAAAAAGAATGGAAGGAGCTGGCCATTCTGTCAGGCTGTTCTGAAGATTTGGAACTAATTCTTTTCGAACAAAAACATTAGGGCCAATGATTTGGTAACCTGTTTTTTCTAAGCTCATAAAATCGAAAGACAAACCCATTAATCTGTTCGTAACAATAATAGCGTCCGGTATCCCGTTTTTTAAAGCCGAAAGACAAAAGTTCTGGGCCGTTTCATCCTCCGGAGAAACAAAACAGCCAATGTTTTTAGCTCGAGGTAAGAGGCCCATGCCGTCAAGGTAAGTCCATTTATTCGTCGTGATAATATTCGAAAGTCTTTCGATCGTAATAAGCTGGGGATTGTTGAGCGAAAAAAAATGAAATGATTTTTTTGCAATCACCAAATTGCAAGCCGTCAGTAAAGTGACAATAAAAAACAATAGTTTTTGACTCGCTCGTAAAACATCATGGGCATAAACGAGAAAAAATCCGACTGAGAAATATAAAACCGGCGTCAGACTGGCTAAAAAAAATGGAAGTTTCTGGGGATGAATAACGATAATCAGTAAGATCAAACACTGGCAATAAAAGAATGGGGTTAGATTTTTTTTTCGAACAAAATGTCTGAATTCTGAAGAAAAAAATGGTAGGAAAGAAAATATAAGGTAAATAAAATCAGACTTCGCCCAGAAATAGAGTTGTGCTATCTGCGAAAGTTCCGAGCGATAACTGCTTAAGAAATAATGAAGTGACGAAGCCCCAGCGTACAACCCCCAAAGAAAAATATTAACGGCAAGTAAAATGACCAGTAACTTTCTAATATAATTTTGTTTTTGAAAAACATGCCAGTAAAAGCGCAGAGGAAGAAAAAAAAGTGCCAGTAAGGAAAAATAAAAATGCTTTATCGCAATTGCGGGAAACAGGAAAAAAAGAAAAAGCTGTAACCATTTTTTATACTGCCAGTCCGAAAAAGAAATGACTAAAAACATTAAAAAAAAGGTCAAGGCCAATTGGTCACTGCGGACACGAAAGTAGTTTGTCAAAAAAACAGGTGATAAAAAAATAAATATGGTTGGCAGCAACCCGAGACTTCTAGATTTAAAAAAAGATATAAAAATCTTATAGATAAGAAAAAACTGTAAAACACCGTTTAAAGAAAAAACAATTTTAGCTACGTAGATGTGGTAAAAATCATTTAACTTAAATAAGTAGATTAATGACAGGATGAAGTGGAAGAGTGGTTTTAAATAGGCCGACCTCCAAAATGAATCCGTGGTAAACAATTTTTGTGAAAGATAGATGGACCAAAACTCGGAAGATGAAATAAATGAATTGATACCGTTGATGAAAAGAAATGCGAAGACAAATAAGAAAAAAGTGTAAAAAATCGAATCAGGCTCTATCCATTTTTTCAACGAGCTGGCAGAATTCATCTTTTACCAATAATCATGAAACGCGAAAAACATTTCGTCTCATACTTAAAATCGATTTGATCTCGTTTAAGAATTGTCAAAAACTTTTCAGTTCTTAGGCAGAATTCAGTTAAATCCGAAACTTGATTCACATGCTCCGGATGATTCATGTCGGTGGACTGCAGTACCACGTAGCTACCTTTAGGTAATCGTTCTAACCAGTCCGTCCGGGAATCATGTTCACAAGATGTATTGATAAATATGTGGGGAAAATGAGTGTTAACTGCCGGAACAAACTGATTCATATCGCCATGTATAAGGTTCACGCGAATACCTTTTAGCCGCCAGTATTCTAAAATCTTTTCCGATGTTTTTAACGAAGCGGCGTCAAGTTCGACTAAATTAACAACCCTAAACTGCAGCGAGGAAAGGCTCAGTAATAAAAAAGGGCCTAATCCAACCCAAGATCCAAACCAAGTCAGAGTTAAGTGATCCTGGGTCTGCGGGAAGACCTCTTGGCTCCAGCTCTTAAAACTTTCAGCCAGCCAAAGTTTCGAGCGGACCTGGCCATCTGAAAATACATCCTCAGGAATTATTAAATCCATCATTTAAGAATTCCATTTTTCCAATGGTGCGGCAATAGGAATTCAATTTATTTACAATTGGCACGGCTTCGGACATGATCAGGCGGTGAATAGTGTAGATGTCCGAATAAACAACCCGAACGAAGAAGCGCTGACTCGTTTCCTTGAGAAGTTGAACATTCTTAAAACAGACGGTATTCTGGAGTCTCTTCATCCAAGTTCTCCAGGATGTGAATTGTCGGTTAAAAGTTACGGAATACTAAAAAAGATAGCGATCGCTACCAGTCTGGAACAAGCTGAAAATTCATTTTTCCAAGGAATCTTATATTTTGCTTCTTTTCGCCCTGAACAGATTCAGGCCCTTTGTAAAACCATGGACCGAAATCTAAACTTCAGGATTTACTTACTTTGTCATAATTATTACGACTGCCTAACGGAAATTGAAAAATTAATAATGGCAGGGATCGATTCGCACCGCATTACCTTTTTAGTCAGTCAGTATCCACGATTAAGAGAAATTAAAGCGTTTGAATATTTAGAAAATAGAGTGGCAGACTTTAAATTTAAAGAAGTCTTTCTTATTAATGCGAATGAGCCCAAAAAAAATCGTTCTCGCTCACGGTTACTGCAGAATTTAGCGCAGTCGTACTTCGTTCTAACGCTCATTAAATGGATCATAGCGCCAATCAAAGTCACCCAAGAAAAACTACGCCCGATTAATCTTGTTTGGTTCGATCGTTTCAAAGAGTTAATTCACTTTATCAACTATATTTTTAAAATAGTTCTGGAAAAAGTACGAGTTCAAGTGCGGTATGCTCTGCATTTTTGTCGTAAAGGCTTTTTCGGCTTGTGGTATTTGGCAGCTCGAATCTTCTATGGGACACGTCATCTGATTTTAATGACCTGCTTTAAAAGTTACGGCATTGCGGTTGATTTTTTTCACCTCAGCCTTCGTGTCGGGAATAAGTTGTTTTGGATCCTGAGACACACCTTGTTTTATCCGTTTCTTAAAATTTATTGGTTTACGTCATTTCAAGTAAATAAAAGGATACTAAAAAAGTAATGGCAATGGATCAGGGGCTTTCTATCATCATTCCGACTCAAGGCAAAAGGGGCCAGCTTTTTCAACTTTTGTCTTCTATCGAGTTTCAGAAAGTTGATTTTCCTCTGGAAGTTATTATTTGTGACAATTCATTAACAGCAAAGACTCAGGCCGAAATCAGCGCCTTCGTGCAGAATTATAAACTTTCAACGAAGCACTTGATCATGACGTCTAACGGCGTTAACCGTGCTAGGAATCAGGGGACATCTGTAAGCCAGTTTAGCATCTGTTTATTCGTTGATGACGACTGCTGGTTTAAAGATCAGTTGTTACTCCAAAAGCATTTACGTTTTCATCAAAGTGATGAAAGTCTTTTTGCGGTCGGCGGAGATTACCAGTTGGCGGCGGAAGCCAATTTCTTCGATAAGAGCTATCATTTTATCCAAATGAAATGGCTTTATTCCGGAAGGATCTTGGCTTCGAAAAATGATACGACTCATTTAGTTGGCGGCCATTTTTCTGTCAAAAAAAATTTCCTGATTGAAAAAAATCTACTGTTTGACGAAGGGATTA
>JAYTHR010000162.1:0-1560 GCA_043732425.1 Bdellovibrionales bacterium | reverse complement strand
TAAATATAATAAAAATATTTTAGTCAACGCGCTCAATGTGGGCTACTTTGCTCCGGGGCAAAAGATGGCGCTTTCAAAAGCGGCGGGACCTGGGAATTTAATTGTTTACGTCGGAGCCAAAACAGGTCGTGACGGTGTTCACGGGGCGTCGATGGCGTCAGCCTCTTTTGATGAGGACTCGGAATCAAAAAAACCGAATGTTCAAATTGGTGATCCATTCTTTGAAAAATTACTGATTGAAGCCTGCCTCGAAGTCTTAGAAAAAGATCTTGTCGTTGCTATGCAGGATATGGGAGCCGCTGGTTTAACCAGTTCCAGTTTTGAAATGTCTTCGCGAGGCGGCGTAGGATTTCATATTGATTTAAAAAAAGTTCCGCTCCGTGATCCATCCATGAGTGCTGAAGATATTTTATTATCCGAAAGCCAAGAGCGCATGTTGCTGATCTGCGAACGTGAAAAATGGGACAGCCTGCAACGCACTTTTAAAAAATGGAATTTGGATTCGGCCATCTTAGGAGAGGTTCAGTCAGGTCGGAAAATAAAATTAACTTGGGGAGTTGAAACTTTAACCGATATCGATCCGAACCTGATTGTTGAAGAAGCCCCTAGATACGACCGAGACTATGTGCCGTGGATTTCTAAAAACAAAGTCACACATTTGGGGCCTTCATCTCAGACCGAGAAAGATTACAGCGCTTTGATTTTGAAGTCGTTACAAACGATGAAACTTAATCAGTTTTCTTGGATTTACAATCAGTTCGATCAGCGTGTGGGTGCTAGAACAGCTAAAGCCTGTGAAAGTGCGGTGGCTTTTTGTAAGTTAGATCATTCAGATCGGGGACTCGCAGTCGCCGTAGGTTGTCGACCAGAAATTATGGAATTGGATGCGCACCTCGGGGCGCTCGATGCCATTTATTACCCGGCATTTCAGATGGCGCTTAAGGGCGCAGAAGCTTTAGCCGTTACGGATTGTCTAAATTTTGGAAACCCGCAGAAAAAAGAAATCATGACCGAGTTTGTGGCTAGCGTAGACGGGCTCGTCGAGGCTTCTGAAAAAATGAATACGCCAGTTATTAGCGGGAATGTGAGTTTCTATAACGAAACCTTAACGGAAAATATAATTTCCACTCCGGCCACGGGCGTAGTTGGTATTCGCGATTCTGTTCACGACATTATTCCAGATCATTTTCAAAACTCGTCCGAATCCATTGTGTGTGTCCAGTTCGACTGGGTGAAAGCAAATATTTACAGTTCGCAATCAAGCCCGCACGTAGCACCTCAGTTCCAAATGACAGAGGGCTTAGATGTGGCTCAGTTTATAAAACGCTGCCAGAAATTAGATGCTGCCATAAAGTCTCAAGGGCTTAATGTATCCAGCATTAAAGCTGTTGGTTTTGGCGGAGTGGGTGTCACCTGCCTTAAGTCCATAAAACATTCCGTTGGATTTGATTTAAGTTTTGAGAATTTCAAGGCGGCTGATTTATTTCAAGATCAATTCTACAGCTTTATTTTAACAACAAAAGACTTCGAAAAATTAAAAACTTTTTTAAAGAAGCATTT
>JAYTHR010000161.1:0-1560 GCA_043732425.1 Bdellovibrionales bacterium | reverse complement strand
AGGCCAATTCTTATTTTTTGCTGTGGTTACGGCTTCAGTCAATTCCGCAACGGTTGTTGGCTGACAAAAATGGTCAGCCATCCCGCCGATAAGCCAAGATGTATAAGGCGCAAGCTTAACGTTTTCTAAGATTTTCAAGAATTTCCATTCCTAATTTCCAACCGTCACCCGCACCTAAAGTGAGAAAGACATCTCCAGCTTTTAGTTCGTTTAAGATATTTGTGATAAATTTTTCATTTTTGGGAGCAAAACACTTATGTTGTATATGAATTTCTTTAATTAATTTTTCAGAACTTATTCCCGCGACGGGTTTTTCGCCGGCAGAATAAATATCCCCAAGAAATAAAAAATCAGCTTGCTGAAAACACGTTTTATAATCTTCCCAGCAGCTTTCAGTGCGCGAATAACGATGCGGCTGAAAATAAACTACGACTCGCTGAGAATCAAATTTTTCTTTAAAGGCCTGCAAAGCCGCGCGCACTTCAGTCGGATGATGACCGTAATCATCATACACGTGCACGCCGCCAGCCTGACCTTTAAAGTGAAAACGGCGATCAACGCCTTCAAAGTGTTCTAAACCTTTAGCGCATGTCTTAAAATCAATTCCTGAAGCAATTCCGGCGGCGATACTGGCGGCGGCATTCAAAGCATTGTGTCGCCCTGGAATATTCAATTTGAAAGACCCTAAAATTTCTTTTTTTGAACCTGCATTTTTAATAATTTTATAATGGCTTTTTTCGCCTTCGATAATGTAATCATTTTGCTCGCCAAAACCATAAAAAATAATCCGCTTTGAATAATGAGCAAAAAGTTCACGAACGATCGGATCGTCTCCACAAACGATCATGACGCCATAAAAAGGAATTCTTTGCGCAAATTCAAGAAACGCTTTTTTTAAATTATCAAAATTTTTGAAGTAATCCATATGATCAGAATCGATATTGGTAATAATTGCAATTTCTGGGGATAGCTTATTAAAACTGCCATCGCTTTCATCGGCCTCGGCGATCAGCCATTCTCCGTTACCTAATAAGGCCGTCGATTTAATTTTTTCGAAGCGTCCACCTACCACAATCGTGGGGTTAAGACCGGCTTCCAAAAAAATAGAAGCTGTTAAACTTGTGGTTGTCGTCTTCCCATGAGTACCAGCAACAGCAATTCCGCGTTTTAAACGCATCATTTCGGCTAAGGCCTCAGCCCTTGGAATTAAAGGAATCTGTCTTTTGCGGGCCTCAACGATTTCTGGATTAGAAAATGGAACAGCGCTTGAATAGACGACCACATCTGCGTCACCCACCTGGGACGCCACATGACCTTTGAATACTTTAATTCCCAATAATTTTAAACGCTCGGTATTTGCATTTTCATTCGCATCAGAACCTGTCACTCCGGCGCCAATGTTGTGCAAAAGTTCGGCTAAACCGCACATCCCGATTCCGCCGACTCCAATAAAGTGAAATTTTGCATTTTCTAGTTTCATTTTTTGACTTCAATCTGTTCTAAAATATCTTGAGCTATACTTTGTGCTGCTTTCACCGGTGCCAACTTTTTTAAATTCCC
>JAYTHR010000160.1:0-1565 GCA_043732425.1 Bdellovibrionales bacterium | reverse complement strand
TTATTTTTTTCACGCGTATTATCCTTCGATGGTTATCGTTTGATGATAAAGCATCATCGGAAGTTCGTCCTTAGATCAAAGCCTAGTTTTTGTAAATTATCCGCAACAAGTTAGGGCCTCAGGCCGCAGACAGGGGGCTAAACTACGAAATGCCTTTGGAAAGAATTAGCTCGAGGTGATTGAAAGCGATGCTGTAGTGCCCCTCGCCACTTAAGATATTGAGTTCCGAACGTTCAACCTGCTGGTGCATTCGCTGCGCCATCTTTACAGGAATAACCAGATCGTCATCTCCGTGCCAGAAATGGATTGGCCCTTTATAGTCGGCCACATTGATTTTCCACGGGGTTAAAAAAGATTCGGCATCTAACTTCGGTCCTTTTCCATTTTGATGGATGGCTTCGGTCACGGCCTGTCGTAAAATACTTTGGTTTATGGGATTCTGAATAGTTTTTATATCTGCCGCCGACGGTCTTAGAAAAAAACTTATGATCTCGAACCGAGAGCTACTGTTTTTCATTTCATCTTTTGGAAAAATTTTTGCAAAAATAAAATCTGGGATGAACGGAAGTATTTTCAGTGCTATTTTTGCTTTCCAAGCAATAACATCTTGAAAACCGGGCGACATCATTGGTCCCAACCCACAAACTACAGCGACGCGTGAAATGAGTTCGGGATACTTATTTAAAAAAGAAAATAAAAAAGGAGTTCCTCCGCTGACGGAAATTAATTCACACGTCGACCAATTGAAAGCGTTCATTATTTGTCGGCTAACTTCCGTTGTTTGGGCCATTTGTGACTCGTTTGTTGAATCTGAAGTGTGGTATCCGGGGCGATCAAAGCACAGGACTTCAATGTCGAAGTCCTGTAGATAATCTCGAAAGGGTTCAATCTGTGCGCTTGAACCCGGAAATCCATGATAAAATAAAATTTTCCTTTTTCCATTTCCGATACGTCGAAAAGAAATGGAGCGATTGTTAATTTTTATATTTTGAACGCCCGTTAGTTGATTCTTCATCCGCTAACGGTAACAAAATTAGTAAGCCTTTTCCAATACTTTATTTACGGCACAATATTTTCTAAAACTAATTGTGTTCCAGCCATTGTGCCTGCAGGAATACTAATTTTTAAAATAGGCATTCCGACGGCTTTAGGATCTGGCTTCGGATAATTTTCAAGGGTGATCACAACAGCATGGTGGCCGTCAGTGATATCTTCACCCAGAGTCACGAAGTCAGAACCCGGTACCGGTGGAAAATCTAATACGGCTGGTCCCGCGTAAATTCCTGCAGCATCCGAATCGATAGTACCTTGCGAGCGAAAAAGTCCGGTCGAGATTTTTTTACCTGTCATTTCATCAACTAACCAGCCTTCAAATGCTTTATTTTTTGGAAGCATTGGAAGCTTCAAAGAGAATTCATTTAGCTTCGGGTTTTCAAACCAGATTCCCTGATTTTCGCCTTCGCCCATCGCCGTTGGGGCCGCAATCAGTACGCTTCCTCGAGCCGATTTCAAATTCACACCGTTTGCTAAAACAGTCTGTGAGGTAACAATAACCAGCGCGAGGC
>JAYTHR010000159.1:0-1567 GCA_043732425.1 Bdellovibrionales bacterium | reverse complement strand
CTGAGCAAACAAGGAGCGGATCCCTAAGACCACGCGATTTGAGGCCGGAGACGAATTTCCCCCAGGTGCGATTGGCCTCAGCAATCCCGATATCAAGTGCCAGCAGCTCAAGCGTTCCGTCTTCCATAATTCCGTAAGCAACAAAAACCGCATCTTTCTTTTTACCTCCGACTCTCATGCCAATATGAATCGCGTCCAAAAATAAGTACGCAATCTTCAAATCGGCCAGAGACCTCGTTTTCCAGACTTTAAATTCATCTCGAAGCTGCTTAGTGACACGAGAAACGGTTGATTTCGAAAGCCTGACCTTCTCGCCACTGACCGCCCGAAGCGAATCCTTCACTTTCCGAGTCGAGACACCATTGACGTACATGTCGGTGATTGATTTCGCGAATTCATCGGGCCTATGCATATTGGGCGTGTGGAATTTTGATTTGAAGCCCTTTGCGTTGGCAACCTTTGGTCGATCGTAGACGACAGGGCCATTGGGAGTGTCGATCGTCGTTGTTTGATAGCCATTGCGGTGGCCCGCGAAATTCTCTCCGTGCTGGTAATAAGGCCGCTTGAGATGGTCACTAATTTCGCCCGCAATCGCGTGCTTCAGCAGCAATGCACCGCCCATTTGAATCAGGCTCATGAGACTCATGCCGGTGACATCAATCTCTTGAAAATCAAATTGAACGGACTTTGCGGAATCTTGCTTGCACCTTTTAAGCTGATCTGGTCTGACTGACATCGGGGACTTCTCCTGTTAAAGTGAATGGTTGTCGTGATTTACACCCATTCTGGAGAGTTCCCGTTTTCTTACAATTCAAATTCCCACCAGCCGCGGGACGCGGCCACCGATTTGACTATCAACTTCCGAACTCTCAAACATCGATAATTATGAGAAGCTTGCAAGAATGCTCGTTAATCCCGAATCTTAAAATTTGAACTGATTTGAAATCGAGGGGGATGGTGACATTCCCAGCAGATTCCGTTGTAAATTTAAAGCTCTTCACCTGTTGGGCTTTAGTGGCATTCGTGCACCAATCCTTTACCGATTGCTGCCAATACCTAATTTCTTGAACGATTGCTTCTTCCGGGTAACCAAGCAGCTTAGCTTTTTTCAAAACAAACTTTTTTAGGTCGCTGCGCAACGAGACTCGTTCGTCCATTATAAGGCCAGCTTTAGTTCTTTTCACTTCAATTGGTTTTGTTAAAGATTTTCTCGAACTCATAAATCTCCATTAGCGAATGAAGAAAAACCAAAACCCCACGACTGAAGCGCCACCGTTGGCTGCTTCGATGTCCTTTTTCAAATCTGAAAGTTTCGCGATTTTTCGATTTTGAGGATCAATGATTTCATCCACTGCCGTCCGGTTTAATATCAGGATGTTCCCTGCTTAACTTTCAATACTGTGGCGGTTTTCCGACTAATGTCGCCGGCTTCTGCGCTCTGGCAGCGGGCTTGCTTGAGCAGTTGAATCCTCATCTGGCACAATAATTTCCAGAGCGTTCCTTCAAACTTCTCGCGAATACTCTTTAGCCGCAGGAGGAGAAGAAAGATAACGGCAATTGCTAATTG
>JAYTHR010000158.1:0-1570 GCA_043732425.1 Bdellovibrionales bacterium | reverse complement strand
AACTTTTTATTCAGCAAGTGGCGCAGATCCAAAAAGCCGATAAATTAGTTCCGGTTGAGATTCGCTACTATTTAGCTCCGTATAATCCTGATCCTAATTTTATTCCAACACGGTCGCCGGGTTTTGATCAGGTTGGTTTTTTTGAAGCGAACCCTCTTTTAGATGTACACGGTAACACGCTAAACTACGCCATGAAGTGGAACACGAATAAAACAATTCAGTTTGCACTGTCTGCGAATACCCCCGCCGAATATAAGGAAACTATTCGGAACGGAGCCCTTTACTGGAACCGCATCATCGGAGAAAATAAAATTCAAGTCATTGAATTAACGGATTCCTCAATTACGGCACCGAATCCAAATTACAATATCATTCAGTGGGTTAACTGGGATTCAGCTGGCTACGCTTATGCAGATGCTCATGTCGATCCTCGTTCTGGAGAAGTGACTCACGCGCAAGTTTTTTTCCCTTCAGCTTTTATTCAAGACGCTATGGAAAAACGTGTAAGAACTTTAGAAGGTTCGCAAACACCAAAAACACAAATTGGTCTTAGCGGATTCAAGTCGGCTCAGCTTTGCCGCCGTGATATTTATAAAGCTTTTAACGAAGCTCTGCCATTGGATTCTAAAGATGGAGTCTCTAAAGAGGCGATGAATAAAGCGATCAAAGATTACGTCTTTGAAGTGATCGCGCACGAAGTGGGTCACGTGTTGGGCCTTCGTCATAACTTTGCGGGGAACTTAATTGCTAATTACGATATGTCCCAGCGCACGGAGCTGGCTTTAAGTTACTACAAAAACATGAAAGCTCCGGCGGGAATAGTTGATTCTAGTTCGGTGATGGAATATTCACGGTTTGAAGAAAGCTCTTGGAATGGCGATATGCTTCAGCACGGGGCCCCGGCGCTAGCGCATGATCAGGTCGCGATGGATTTTTTGTATAACAACAAAGCCATCCCCGCAAATCCCCCACTTTTTTGTACGGATAGTCAAATTTCTAAATATGCAGATTGCAACATGAGCGACGCCGCTCGGTCGACGGTATCCTACACCGTTGGAAATTATGATTTCAGTCTTCAAACATTACCCGTCAAAATCTTGAATCAGTACATTTCTGAAGCTAAGATTTCTGACACGACCGCTGTTCCACTGAAGTCGGTTCAAAATGTATTATTGAAAATAGACACCTATGCCCACCAAATTTCATTGGATCGTTACAAGCTGTTGTCATTACTCAAGGATGAAGTCCGCTTGATTCAAGTACGCGGACCTTTGTATCCGATTTGGCCAGCAAATAAAGATCATGTTCTGAATTTAGAAAAAGATTTTATCGCTTCCGAACTAGCGCGCTTGGGCGGAGTTGATCAAATTATCAACGTGAAAGAATCGACACTAGATCAAGTTTGGATTGAAAAATTTAAATCCTTACTGGATGACCCAAAATACAACCAAGGATTAGTCGATGGGAAATCGTATTCGTTTTCCGATTCTGAAAAGCAAGTGATGATCGCCCAATTCACATTGTTTTCCACAGCGCTAAAAAACGAATTGATTAAAAATAATTTAAAAGC
>JAYTHR010000157.1:0-5527 GCA_043732425.1 Bdellovibrionales bacterium | reverse complement strand
GCGAAATCAACCGGGTAAAGTAAATCTTTTTCTTTCGCGAAATCTTGTAAGACTTCGGTAATCACGCCCGGTTCAATATCAACGCAGTTGTCATCCGGACTAAAACTTAAGATGCGATTCATTTTTTCAAAAGAGATAACCACTTCACCTTTGGTCGCGCAGGCTGCGCCACTGAGTCCGGTGCGCCCCCCAGAGGGAATAAGTGCGATTTTATTTTTTCGAGCCCACTGAACGATGTGCACGACATCGGAAGTAGATTCAGGAAAAAGAATGGCCGACGCTTTGATGTCGTAATAAGTTGTCCAATCTTTTCCGTAGTATTTTAAAGAATCAGAATCAGTTTTAATTTGTATCGTTTTTAATTGAAGTTCTGAAAGTGTGTCCATACGAAATTATCGCAAAGTTCTGATCCGAAAGAAAGAGTAAATCGGGCAAAGACCCCAAGCAGCAGTGACCAGACCGTAGAGACCTAAAGCCCAAAACCAGGTGGGACCGCCTGCTGTCGCATAGGCCAAGACCAAAACGGCAAGGATAAAGCGAAGAGTTCGATCCCACTGGGCCAAGTTGCAGAGCATCGGCTTATTTCAGTAGCTCTTGAAGTTCGCCGGCTTGATACATTTCCATCATGATGTCGCTGCCGCCCACCAATTTTTTATTGATGTAAAGTTGTGGGATTGTGGGCCAGTTACCATATTCTTTTATGGCATTACGAATTTCTTCGTCTTCTAAAACATTCACATCTTTGAACGGAACGCCAAGATCTTGCAGAATCGCCGTCGCGCGCGCGGAAAAACCGCACTGAGGAAATTGCTGTGTCCCTTTCATGAAAAGAACGACTTTATTCTCAGTTAACATATTTTCGATTTTTAATTTAACTTCTGACATGGGATTCTCCTTCGAGTTCATTTAAATTTTTAATTCAGTTAGCTAGTTTTTAATTTGTGTCTTTATGGAAAGGGCGTGGACTTCGCCCGTCTTTAATTCGGCATCAAAAGCGCGCATCACATGTTGATGCTGTTCGATCCGTGACAGACCTTTGAAAGAGCCACTTTTAACCGAGACTTCCCAGTGATTCGCTGTCCCTGTCAGATCAAAAACTTCGATCTCGGTGATAGGATTAGAATCGGGGTAAGCTGACTGCAGTCTTTGTTTCATTTGGTCTATTGTCATGAAGAAATTTCTACCAAATTTTTTAATTTCAAGCAACTCTAGCGCTAACGAATATGTGGATATTAGCGTATTTCTTTTTGCATTTTGCCATTTACACTGCTTTTCGCCTGGAATTCCTGATTTGGAACTGGGCGAGCCTTAAAGTTTTATCCCTTTCTCAAATTGCTGAGGCCTTTCTTTACGGAGTGCGATTTGATTTAGCAGCCTTAGGGGCTCATTTTGGTCTTTTTGCCATCTTGTTGATTTGGCTGCAAAGGCCCCGTTGGCTGAAAGCTCTGTTATTTTTTTGTTTAGCTTCGGTCACGGTATTTCTCATTTTAGTCAATGCGGTCGAT
Organism: Bdellovibrionales bacterium; assembly: GCA_043732425.1. Taxonomy (GTDB): domain Bacteria; phylum Bdellovibrionota; class Bdellovibrionia; order Bdellovibrionales; family Bdellovibrionaceae; genus Pseudobdellovibrio. The sequence goes on along the minus strand of JAYTHR010000157.1, from coordinate 4,022 downwards.
GCAGAACTAGTTAATTTTACGGGTCGCCGTTTCTCCAAGGCTTCAGCATTTTTAATGAATGAAGGCCACGTTGCTAATTTAATTACACCTTATTTAGGTTTGGCTTTCTTTACTTTTTCAACCCTAGGACTGTACTTGACGGCGACGGTCTATTTTTATCGACGAATTCAGCTGCAAATTTCTATTAAGAGAAAGTTAGCTGTCACTTTCGCAATTCTAGCGGCTTCCGTAATTTTGTTCCGAGGCGGTTTCCAGCATAAGCCAATGTCCCCGGTAGAGGCTCGCATTTTCCCCGAAACCATGGCAAACCATTTGGTATTGAATTCTACGTTTACACTTCTGAAAAGTTTTAATAAATCTTCTTTAGAACGTGTTCATTATTTTGAGAATAAAAAAATGTTGCAGTACTTGAATGGAAATTCCGACCGACCAAAAACATTACCGCAATTTGTAAAAGAGAATGTCGTCATTATCATTTTGGAAAGTTTTTCGAAGGAATACACTCAGCTTAAGGATCCGGAATTTACTCCGTTTCTGAATCAGCTTGCAAAAGAAGGTGTGCTTTTTAAGAATTCTTACGCCAACGCAAGGCGTTCGATCGAGGGAATCGGCGCGGTGCTGGCAGGCATTCCGGCCTTAATGGAAGAGCCCTTTATTAATTCGGAATTTTCTTCCAATGAATTTATTGGCCTGGGTCATCTGCTCACTAAAAATGGCTACCATACTAGTTTTTTTCACGGAGCTAAAAACGGCAGTATGCATTTCGATGCGTTTGCAAAAAGTGCCGGAATACAGAACTACTTCGGTGAAAATGAGTATCCACGGTCACAGGATAACGATGGGACTTGGGGGATCTACGACGGCCCATTTTTGAACTGGGCCTGTACTAAAATGACTACTTTCCCCCAACCCTTTATGGCGACGGTATTTACTCTTTCGTCGCATCAGCCTTATTCCATTCCGGCTACAGAAAAAAATTCTTATCCAGCGGGATCTCATCCAATTTTACAATCCATTTATTACGCGGATCAGGCTTTGAAAAACTTTTTTGCTTGCGCAAAAAGTCAAAGCTGGTTTGCAAATACCCTTTTTGTGGTCACGGCAGATCACACGGGGCCCAGTTTAGAAACCAGTGCTAATTTTAAATCTAAGTTTGAAATTCCTATTTTGTTTTACACGGCCGAACGAAATAAAATCGAAGGGTTGGATCCGCAGCAGCCAGCGCAACAAATTGATATTCTGCCAACCCTATTAGAGACTTTAAATATCGAACAGAAGTCCGCTAGTTATTTATCCCGATCGCTTTGGCACAGCGGACCGAAAGTCATTCCCTTATATTCCGATGGAGTCTACGAATTAGCGGGAAATATTTCAGATGCTGAAAATCAATTAAAAGCGATTCGTCAGTATTTTAGCGAAGCCCTGTTTGATAACCGCTTGTATTACCCCGTGGGATCAAGTACGAAATAAAGATGTCAGACAGCTATTTCACACCTGCCAGCGAATCCCATAAAAAAATTGAAAAAGCCAAAGCACGGGAACTGCGCGAATCGATTTGGTGGCGGCAAGTTGTGGGTAAAGGGGTATGTTACCACTGCGAGAAAAAATTCAAAGTTGAAGAGCTGACCATGGATCATTTGATTCCAATAGCGCGCGGCGGGAAGTCGGACAAAAGGAACTGTGTTCCGAGTTGCAAAGAATGTAATACAAAAAAAGGGTATAAAACGCGGGCTGAAATGGCCATGGACGAGCTGGCTGCTACGGATAAAAAATCAGACCCAGACCAATCATAATAAATAAAAAATCTCAAAATAAGACAGTTCACAAATAAATTTTATGGTTTCAGTTAATTCCATTCAAAAAAATACCGATTAATAAGGATCAAATAAAGGAATTCAACATGAAAACACTAGCAATAACGATTGGCTTTGCACTGACTTCAATTTTCTTACTTTCTTGTCAAAATGCGGCCAGTTCAAAAGATGCTCTGAAAGAAACTCAGCTTTGCTTAAATACTTCGGTGCCTTCGAGCGCACGCAACTGCGTTTCAAAAATTTCTTCCGATCTTTCTGCAGCGGCTTACAAACTACGATGCGCGGCGATTTTCATCTCTGAGGGATACAATACTCCCGCTGCTTTCACAGGGGCTTTCGATCAAATCAATTCGACGGGTGCTTGTACCACGGGGTGCTCTTCTACGGTGAACGCGATTAATAGTTTGAATTTTCACTCGGGAACAAATTTGCTCGGACCTGTATCCCCCGACCGACAAAGAAACCTGGACGTAGCGGCAGAAGCTTTCGCAAACTGTTCACAATCAGGAGCGAATATTTACACGCAAATTAGTTCATTATTTCAGATTGGAACCTTAGCAAGTATGAAGTACTACGAATTAGGCCTTGGCGGCGCCACGGCACCGACGCAAGATCAAATTAAGTCAGCACTTAGTTCTATAGACCCTGCCACGTTAGGCGGTATTGTTACAACAACCTACACTTCAACTTGTAGTGGGGATTTAACTAAAGCGACTGCTGCGACACAAAAACTGTGTGCGGATCTTGGCGCTGCCGTGGCTGGGGGAGCAACTCCGGCTGCCATCGGAGCTTGCTTAGCAAAAAAATTAGCAAATCCTGCAGCGACCTGTCCGTAGATTAAAAATTAAATCCAACTTTAGCGGCGTAAACGCGGTTTTCCAATTTGGTCGAAGTCGTTCCAACTTCTTCGCCATAAGTGACGGCGTCGATGTGCAAAATTCCAAACAGAAAAGTAAATCCAGCCGTGTAATAAGTTTGATTTGCACCAATTCGGAATTGAGTTTTGAACCAACTATTCGGATAGTAATCAAACTCTAATCCGGCATGCACAGATTTGTTCAAAGTGATATCGGGGTGAAGCATATTTTTAAAATCAAGCATTGACCGCAAAGTTAAATCGCCGAAGTGCCCCAATTCGTAGTGGGAACCAAAATCAATCGTTCGATACATAGCGGTCGGAGCTTCCGTAGCGTCTTTATTTACCATGGTTGATTTCGAGAACGTTCCGCCCAAAAGATTTTTAAAAACTAAACCGAACGTTAAAGGAAATCTTTCTGTCGAAATCGGCGCTATTTCAGCCACGACTTCTTTTTTGGTTTCTGTTTTCGCTTTTCCATTTTTCTTTTCCGGTTTTACGTCGGCCGTTTTTTCAACCGGCTTTTCCGAAGCTTTGTTGGTATCCGCTCCAACAGCAGGGTCAGCGGCCTCAGGCGCTGCGGGCGTGTCTGCGGGCGCCGTAGCATTTGCAGTAGAACTTGAAGTGGCAGTAGTCGTCACTTCCGCCTGTGGGGTGCGAGTCTCATCTTCTGGTTTCTTGGGGTCATCGATTTTAAATTCCGGAGTCTTCTCAACTTTCACTTCATTTTTTACGGGTTCTATTTTTGTGGTCGCAATGGTCGTGTTAAACCAATCCGGAGTCCACATGAAGCCGATATCAAAATCAGCATTCGTACCTTCCTTAAAACGCTTTGTACTGAGTAAATTGGGATCCGAAGCTAGTTCTAGGGCGGCCACACTTTGATCAATCGAAACACGGTGCACATACTTTGCCGTGATACCTGCTGACCAATATTTATTTAAATCTGTTCCGTATCCGTAAGCGATCGTGGTGTCTCCGATGACCTTCAAATCTATGGCAGGGCCTAGCTGGCGATTGATCGACATATCAATTTCTAAGTCCGCAGGTAAAATCGCGAAACCCCAGTTTTTACGCGTCCAAAAAATTTCAGCGGCTTGAACTTTACCGCCTAAGGCTTGCCCGTAATAAGGCTCAAGGGCTGCAGATAAAGCCGAAGCTTTCTGCGAATCTGTTCCCGAAGCCGTTGCGGTTTTAATATCATTCATGAGCGTTAAAGTTTTCGGAGAAACACCGGCACCTATCAAAGTGAATTGAACTTCGTTGTAGCGTTTTTTTGAAAAGCCGGCCGGATTGTAAAACATCAAACTATAATCATCCGCTACGGCGGTGAAAGCATTTCCCATCCCCAT
>JAYTHR010000156.1:0-1577 GCA_043732425.1 Bdellovibrionales bacterium | reverse complement strand
AGCTTCAATTCCGGCGGGGGCCATTGCTTACTTTGCGATGGCGACTTGTCCGACGGGTTGGATAGACGCAAATGGCGCGATTGTATCACGAACGACTTATGCGACTTTGTTTACGGCTGTGGGTACGGCTTTTGGCGTCGGCGATGGCACGACGACCTTTGGTCTTCCTGACTTACGCGGCGAATTCATTCGTGGTTGGGATAATTCCCGGGGCATTGATCCAGCTCGTTCATTCGCATCAGCCCAAACAGATAGTTTAAAAGCCCACACGCATACGCAAAGTCTTCGTGCCATTGGCGGAGTTACTTACAACGCGGGTGCATCTTCGGGTGCAGACTCGATCGGAACAGACCAAACAGCCAGCACGGGAGGCTCCGAAACGCGCCCTCGAAATATTGCACTTCTTGGCTGCATAAAAAATTAAAGTGGAACGATCGTCTCTTTTAATAATCATTTTTCAAAGGCAAGGCCGTTTCGTCGTGTTATAAAAAAGCAGTGAACACTTTAAAACTCAGAGAATAAAGCATCACGTTGAAGTTTAGGAAAGTTGTCTAGTCCCGCGGATTCTGCACTAGCTGAGGAGCCCGAAAGATGAGTGAAACAGCTGCGCATTTGGTTGACTCCGTCCTGCCGATTCAGCCCATCCGGCAGTGGGTGCTCAGTTTTCCATTCCAGATCAGACTGTGCTGTAGCAATCCATGGCCTTTTTCTTTATAAAAAAATTTTTTATTCTGGAAATTTAAATGAAAGAAGGGATTTGATGGATTAACGAACTCGGCAGGTCCCCATCCGTCAACAAAAAGCCCTGCCGTATATTGCCAAAGACCCTTCGGGGTCCATTCAACATAAGCATCTTCATGCAGTTAGCATCTTGCAAGGTCGCTATTTTTTGTCAACGAAGCAATTCTAGATTGAAATTGTTATTTTTATGCATTGACTCTAAACTCGTGCAGGCTAAGTGTTAGGGCATGGTGCATTCAATCAAAAAAAGTTGTACGCAGGTGCTTGCTTATTTATTTACAATGTTTCTCTCCGAGCAAACTAAAAAACGAATTGAATTCACAATCCTGATGGTTGCAATTGCCAGCTTTATTATTCATTTAATTATCATCTATCTGATTGATCTTAATCTTATTGAATTAAATGACAAATCTAATCTATTCATAAATCCAATCGCTGCGATTTACACTCCGTTTTCATTTATCTTAATTTATGAAGTTTATTTACTAATTTATTATTTACCAAGATCCATTACTGTGTATATCGGAAAACAATATGAAGTAATGACGTTGATTTTGATTCGAAAACTATTCAAGGATCTGTCCAGCTTGAAATTAACTGCGGATTGGTTTTCGGTCAAAAGCGATTTGGCTTTTACTTACCACCTCATTGCCACAGTCGTATTATTTTTCTTAATCTCTGTTTTTTATAATTTAAATCCGCAAAAAGACGAAAAGGCTGACGCAAAGCCCGAAGTTTCCGTAGGAACAACCTTGTTCATTCGCATGAAAAACTACATCGCCACTTTCTTGGTACCGGTATTCATTGGAATGGCAGCCTACAGTTTATTCAGTTGG
>JAYTHR010000155.1:0-1581 GCA_043732425.1 Bdellovibrionales bacterium | reverse complement strand
GCGTGACGAACTCTAAAAAAGTATACCGTGCAAGATAAGTTAAACCGTTATGGCAAAACCACTTTAAAGATTCCGCCGAATAATAATTACCACGCCATTCTTTTAAACGCCCTACGACTAATTTGTTCACTAAGGGCGCCACAAATATTAAAGTTGTGCCGTAAATAAAATACCCGCAGGCCAAAGATAAAGCTAAAGCTAAATTTTGAAAATACCACGAGTACGTTGCACTTTGCTGCTGCCAAAAACGAAAAAAGGTAACTGCGGGCGCTAGGCTTAAACCCAGAACCACGCAGGCAAAAAGATAAACCGGAAGCATGGTCAGAAGGTGCATGACAACGTTAAACTTTCGCAGAAGTCTTTCAAAAATTCCTTTGAAGCCCTTGAGTTCACTGCTTGTTGAGTTCAAATCGATATTTTTTTTCATACATCTATTTCGGTCGAGTTTTCAGAAAGCCTAAGGTGCAAATTAATTCCCTGGACTGTTGTTAGACTAAAGTAGGTTGGGATGTTCATGAGCAGAAATCAGCTAGCCCGCATTTTGTAGTTTATTATAATTGCGTAGTTCATTCACATCAAATTTTAATAGGACATCTCTTCCGTTGTTTAGGATTTTTTCATCCTGAATATAGGGATGACCACGCTTGTACATCCGGGCGTGCGTTGCCGAGGTGTAAATATAAATAGTTTGCACATTCGGATCGTTAAGAATGACCTGTTTCGTTTGCTCTAACAGTTCGGCAGGCACGGCACGGGGGCTGTCTTTTGCGGTTGTCAGCCGCACAATTTCTGCGACTCCACCTTCACTGCGATCGATCGTAATTCCTGTTGCTTTTTCTAAAGGCAATAAATCACTTTTTTTCTGTGAGGTTACAAGCGCTACACCACCCTGAACTTCTTCAGTATTGGTTCCAAATTCTTTACCAATTGCTAACTTAGGCTTCGTGCTAATAATGTACGTCGTTCGGTCTTTGAAGGCTTTGCTGGATTCAACGAAGGAATCAATTTCTGATTCGCCTAGGTTTAAGCGTTTCTTATATTCCTGAGACACAAAATCTAAATATTTATTCGACAAATCTTCCAGCTGCTTTTTTTCGGCTAAGTCTTTGTGACTCAAATCAAAAACAGTGAAATTGCCAGATTCATGCGAGTACTTGACGGCGCCACTTTTCGCCAACATATTTTCGGTAGTTAACATTTCACGCTGAACATAGGGAATGGATTTTGAGGTCGCCGTGCTTACCGATTTGAATAACCCAGATGCTAGCGGGGCGACTCCGCTTACGACGGAAAGCGAGGATTGAACTAACTTATTGGACAGATTTTTATAGCACGAATCGAGCGTAGCCAGTTTACCTGAATCTGGGGCTTGAGCAAATTCAGAAAAATTCTGGTCACAGCTCGCAGCAAATTCTTTGTAGTCAGTGAACGTAGATTTTGCTAGATACGCGTCACTGATACCTACGAGACCCCATTCGATTAATTTGGCTTCCCCAAGACTAGACGCTAAGGAAATTCCACGCCCCAGCGGTCCCGCGGCAAAGCCTACGGCGATAAAGCCGATATCTGTGGCTATCGAGA
>JAYTHR010000154.1:0-5550 GCA_043732425.1 Bdellovibrionales bacterium | reverse complement strand
AGCTCGTTGCCACTCGGTCTCGGTTAAAAAATTAAGGCTTTCTGATTCGGGATCAAAAACTAAAACAATTTCCTGACGATCGATGCGCTTTCGTAAATTTATTATTTTCTGCTGTAAGGAAATTTCCACGGCCCCATAATCAGTGCCTTCACGCAGAATAAAAGATTCCAAAACGGCAACTAAGGTCTGCTCAGTCAGAGACTCTGCATCAATAAGAACAGGGGGCTTTCCTTTTTCTTTACTCATTATTCCTTAGTTTTCAAACGACTTTCATTTTCTTTAATGAATGTTTTAAGTTCGTCCGCGATGCTCAGAAGTTTAATCCATTGTTCTTTGTACAGAGTGACTGGAAAACGACCCATTCCATAGACAGAAAGGGCTCCTTTTTCACTAACTTTCATGGACAATGTCCCGCTCGAAGCTTTTTTATTTTTTAGTGCTTCATTTTCTGCCTTCAACCGTTCAATTTCTTCTTTTAAATCTTGTGACACATATTCTCCTTGTCGTGAGTGAGTCTAAATCTATTTTAGTATCTATTTTAGTATCAATCTAACCGCGTAATTTTAGTTTAAGCCCCTTTAGAAAATACCTTAAAACCTGATCTCCGCACTCTCGGTAGTTAGGATGTCCTTTTTTTCGTAAAAATGCACTCATTTCAGAACGACCAACTGTATAATCTGCTCTTTGTAGAAGCTCGTGCATCTCTTCCTCTTGAAGTTCGAAGGCCACGCGCACCTTTTTTAAAACAAGATTATTTGATACCGGCAGTTCAAAGGGAAGCCGTGCTCGGTCCTTATCCTGACCTCGTTTGTAATAAATAAGTCCGTCTAAAAAATGCACCATGACCTCATCATCGCAAGGTAGGTAGTTCTCGTGATCTTCTTCCAAAAGATAGTCCGCGACATCCTGTAATGGTATTTGCAGTCCCGACAAACCCACAATATCTACGATCTTTTGATCGCTTATATTCAGAATGTATCGAAGGCTTCTTATCACATCATTATTGACCAAAACTAGCCCCCCCTTTGCTTCGTTATTTCAGCAGGTAAAAGAAGTCTTCTTTCGATAAGCCACTAGAGCCTTCAAAACCGACATCGTTGACCTGTTCATCGTTTCCAAAAAGTCGATCAAAAGAACCCTGCTTTTTTAACTTCAAATCCGCAATGCGCTCTTCGAGCGATCCTTCAATCAGCAAATTAAAAACTTTAACATTTTTCTTCTGTCCCATGCGATGGGCTCGATCGGTGGCTTGATTCTCAACAGCTGGATTCCACCAAGGTTCAAGATGATAAACAACAGAAGCCTTCGTTAAATTCAGTCCGACTCCACCCGTCTTTAAGGTCATTAACATCACTCCGGGTTCATCACTGTTTTGAAATGCTGAAATAAGCCTTAAGCGCTCTTTCGAACTAACATTTCCTTGAAGTACGAACGTGGGAACTTTAAGCAACTGCAGTTCTTTCTCGATGCGACCTAGCGTTGATAAAAATTGCGTAAACACAATGACGCTTTCTTGGTTTTCAAGGTGATCCTGCAGCGAACTTAGAAAATGCTCAATTTTTGCAGGCTGCTCATGATACACGACCCCGGGAACTGCTGACGGATCGGAGCAAATTTGCCTTAACCGCATCAGCGCCGAAAACATCGCAATCTGCGCTTTACGTTCACCCTGATCTTGAATTAAACTTTCGACCTGCTTTGAAAATGTCATCGCCATTTTCATATAGATTTCTTTTTGCTTTACACCAAAAGGCAAAATGACTTTCTGTACGGTTTTTTCCGGCAAAGACAACTGAACTTGTAACTTCGTTCTTCGAAGCAGTAACGGTTTGGTGATCAGTTTCAAATTTCGAATCGATTCGCTACTCACCGGTTTATTAAAATATTCTTTTCGAAAAGCATCGATATCGCCAAGACATCCAGGGACCACCAGGTCACACAAAGAGAAATATTCTAGGTAGTTGTTTTCCATCGGAGTTCCCGTAATGGAAATCTTAAACTGCCCGTTCAGCTTCCGTGCGGAAACCGCACGTAAAGATGTGATGTTTTTTAAATTTTGAGCCTCATCAAACGCTAAGACATTCCAGTTTTGAGATTGAAAAAATTCGGCATTTTCATTCAGCAGCCCGTAGGTCGTAATCAGCACGAGGGGTTCTTCACTTTTTAATGTCTGTGTAAGGGATTCTTTTTCTGACGATTGAAAAATATGAAATGGTAAGCTGGGTGCAAATTTTTTCTTTTCATCTAACCAATTATAAACCAATGATGTGGGTACCACGATCAAAGATTTCTTTAATTTATCTCGTGATTGCAGACTGACCAGAAATGATAATACTTGAAACGTCTTTCCTAGACCCATTTCATCCGCCAGAATAGATCCTAATTTTAATTCATAAAGATCGTGAAGCCACTGGGCCCCTTCCAACTGATGCGGGAGCATCATGGTCTGCATTTCTTCAGGAAGATTAATTCGGTCGATTCCCAATCCTTGATCAAAATACTCGAAAATTCGTTTCCATTCTCCGGTTCCCTGAACTTCAATTCCTTGAGCTCTGAGCATCAAAAGTTCTAGGGCTTGCGATCGCTCGAGACGATAAATTTTTTCTCCGAAACTATTTCTTTGGTGAATTTCTTTTTTCCCTTTAATTTTATTCCAAAATTTTTGAAGGGACTTTAGCGACGGCATTTGTTTCTTGTCTATCCGGTACAACTGTCCTTGGTATTCAATAAATCCCACATCTCCTTGCCCGAAGTTGATTTTAACTTCTTCCGACTGAACACGTGTTCCATTGAAAAATATTTGGGGATGCAGATCAAACCAATTTCCATCTTCGCTAGCTGCGGAATCTGAAACCGAAAAAATAAATTCAAAAGGATTATCCTGTCCCAGCAGCGGTACGCCGTTTAATTCGACATCAACCCCTAGATCACTAAGTTCAAATAATAAAGAAATTAAGTATTTATCGAAGCGCCCAATCTCTACCCAAAGGGGATCACTCCGCAAAGAAGTCGCATCCGAAGTTATCACCACCGCGTCTGTCCAATGAGGAAGCTGGTACAAAAACTTTTCTCCTAACGGAGCTTGTGAGCGCGTTAAGAACTTTCCCTGACTGGATTCAATAAAGTGGAGAATTAAAAAGCGAATCAGCGGCAATATTTGCAACTGGATATCTTTGATTTCAATGATCTTTCCTTTTTGCAGCACTAAGAGTCGCTCTAACATTAAGGACTGATGTAATTTCTCAAGAAAATCAACAAACAGTTCTTTTACCTTTGGCGAAACTAATTCCTGAAATGGAATCAAAGCCTTTCCTAACAAGGCAGGAACTGAAATTTGCAGATAATGAATCACTTTTTCAAACTGTTGATCAAATTCTTTACTACTACTGTCACTGACGAACTCAATATTTTCGCCCGAGCTGAGCGGTCTTTTTAAGATCCAATTCATCATCTCGAAAAGACAAAAAAGTGTTAAACCCTGGTGGCGCAAAAAAAGAAGGTCATGACTGCGGTACTGCAGATGCCGTGAAGCCACATCTTTACGATCTATTTTGAAGAAATGATCAAGCCCACCCCAAAACGGAGCCAACGCCGGGCGCAAAGCGGCCGGAAAATTCAGGTGCTCTAACTGCAGTTCGTCGCTTTTAAACGAAACCGCCATCTGCAGTGACGCATCGTCTTCACGAATTTTTAGAAAAGGCTTAAAATTAGCGGCCGCAACTTGTTGATGATTTACAAAATAAATTTTATCAGCCGTTAGCAAATGTTCAAATTTTGCAAGAGCCTGAGCAATATTTTTCTCGCCTGATTCCACCGTTAAGAAACAAGGCTGCCAAATTAAATCAGGAAGCGCCTTCGAAATGGTTTCTTTTTCTAATGAACTGCTACGGACCGAGGTTGGTCCCGTTTCGGAGGCTGTATTTATAGGTTGCAATGAAATTGAATTTGTTTTCGAAGCGGAACTAGAAAAGAAATTTTCGAGCTCAAATAATGCCGTGACAGAGTGAAAATGAAGAATCGAACTTTCTGCCGAGTGGGCCTCATAGCCTTGCCAGACTTGCAGCCTGGCCGTGTTTTCTAGAGTAGTATCCGCCATCATCGTGACCGCTAAGGGAAGTGATTTTGAAAAATCAATATCTTCCATTGGGTACGCAGTCCTGGGAAGACTCGAACGCACACTATTTTTGTCCGCCGTCTGGTTATTCAGAGAATCTGCGGACCAAAGAACATCCAGATCACCCACTTGACGTTTTCTTTGAAAGGCCCAGGCCAAAATTTCTAAAATTAAAATCCATGTTTTTCGGTAGTCATCGTTTTTTTTCTGCTGGGCCGTTATTTTTAAATACTTCCCCAGTTCTTCGGATCTAGTTTCGATCGCTTTTTCCCAACTGCAGCTCGAATCAAACAAATAAAATTTAGGATTTAAAAATAACGGAAGGCCTTCTTGCCGAAATATTCCAACCAGTGAAAAGCAATCTCCATTTTCATAATGAAATTCTAAGGATTCCGCCAAAGCTATTAAAGCCGCCGTCGGCGCCCGGTGGTGAGATAAATCAATACCCGAGAAAAGCACCCAAAATAAATCCTTTGCCAACGTAAAACGTTGATTAATGACATCCCGAATTTCATCGCTATCCGCAGGTTTAATCTGAATAGACGCCGCACCTGGAATTTGGGTCGCCCCTGCCGCCGGTTTAGAAAATTCAAAATTTAAAACACTTTGCGGGGGATTAAATACCAGTGTTTTCAACCCGCCTAAGCCAACGGTCATAGGATTCTGAGAGGCCAACCAGTGTGTTTTGATCAGAGGCTTTAATTTCATTTGCAGTCCATTTCCGCCTCAGCAACCAGCACAAAAGCCCAGAGAGAATATCAAAGTATTCAGTCATTGGATACAAACAGCTGATTAATAAAAAAATGATGCGGCAATATTTAGCTCGCCTAGAATTGAAAAGTTGGCTATAGTTCGCTTTTTTTACATTGTCTTCGGATTACAGAAATTGGAATGCATGAGTGCTTTTTGGATGTCAAAAGCGCGGTGCGAAGCTCCGTTTGGCCGTAGAACATCCCAGTAAGACTTATTATTGAAAAGATGCCCATTCCATTTTTGCATCTGAAAATTGAGCATCCCTAAAACGCACGAAGAAGCCACTTCAGGATTCGAACTGGTATTTCTTCCGCAAGTTCCCTGGCCGCCATCATATTCTTGCTCGAGCCCCAGATGCAGTTGATACAAGCCGTTCGCAGTTCCATGAGGCCCTTTGGCCTGCACATGAGGCTTGCAGCTACTTTCGTAGTGGGCAACTACCGCCAAGACCAACACCCAAACAAGTGATTTTTGCCTTAAAGACATCAATGAATAATTGCGACAATAACTGTTTACTTCTCCGCCGTTCACAAGCTCTGGCAAAGAACTATTATGTTCCACAAAATTTTTTGAAATCGTAGAACCCAAAGGGCCCAAGAGATCATTCTGATTTAAAAATATAAGACAATCGTCAGCAACAATTGCGGATGAAATTTTATAGGACATATTTCTCTGAAGCTGGG
>JAYTHR010000153.1:0-1582 GCA_043732425.1 Bdellovibrionales bacterium | reverse complement strand
TTAATTTTGTGTTTTTAATTATTCGAAGAATTTTATTTTTCATCACAGCCAGTACACTGCAAAAAAAATGCAAAGCCTATCCCGCATAGCTTTTAGTTCAGAGACTAAAAAAGCTTCTGATTACTAATTTTGTCACTCTTGTTATTTCAGGGATGACGTCCCAAGCTGAGACACTAAAGCCAAGGCACTAGAGCTAAGGAACTAGAGCTAAGGCACTCAGAAAAGAAGTTGGCACTTTGGTCCGAAGTCGTTCGTGCCTGAATTTTCTTTTCTTTGCTGAAGTAATTTTTGAATATCTTTAGAATCGAAAAAATCGGCAGCGCGTTTAAAGGCGCGGGCATAGTCCTTTTTTGATGAAGTCAGTTTGATTTCATCCCAAGCGACAAGCTGACTTTTTAATAAAGCTTCCGCAAGGGTGAACTGCGAAAAATTCTCTGAACTTCGATCCAGTTCTTTTTCATGCTGAAGATCTCCAACCAGGCCGCGAAAGGGATTGTCGGTGGTTTCTAAAACTTGCTCCGGAAGTTCGCCGAAAGCAATCGGACTGATAATGGTTTCACCTGTGGCAGAACGGGACCAGTTGTTCAGGTAACAGTGTTTATTTTTAATCATAAAGTCTTCGAATTCTTTTGTCGTAGATTCCGACTCGTCGGCCATAACTTTAACTAAAATGAAATTAAGTGGTCGCCCTTTTTTATCAAATAGGGGATCAATCAAGGCTTCACTTCCGTAGACTTCTTCGATCAATTGCGACTGAGCAAAAGACCCGTGAGTTCTATCGGTGATATATCCCAAGACATTTTGTCGACCGAAACGTGAATCATCGCGAGGAGTTTTTGCAATATAAACCGGAGCCACGCTGCGCTCGAAAGCGAATTCATAAAGTTCCTTGGAAAAGTTATTTTTATTTTTTGCTAACAATGGTCGAAAATTTTTTTCAAGCTTTCTCAAGGCGGCGCGAATTCCCGTTTGGGGCTGGGTCGGGTGCAGCTGATCTGGTGTCGCCCAGGCAATGGTTCCCGGCTTTAAGCCAGCTTGAAGTCGCGGTAATTCTTGAATCGAAGGAATCTCGGGCTGAGCCGCTTTCTCAGAGGCCGAAGCAACACTGAAAAAAGGTTGTAGGAACAAAATAACAAGCAATTTCTTCAAAATGGTAGCTCGCATCTTTTTTTCCTAGTCTCACTACCCGTAGAGGGTGATGAAAATCCATAATTTGTTTCCACTAGCCAGTTTAGTCCTTACAAACAAAATGCCATGATGAGTAACACAGAAAGGACGGGAGCGCGCCCAAAAGTGTCGAACTTTTTGATCCCAAGCTTTTTTAGTCACTGCTTTCTGGTCTCGATATTTAAAATCTGTTTTTAAAGCAAATCTGCTTCAAGTTTAAATATTTGATTTTAACACTAAAGGCATGAATACAAAAACAGTCTTAGCCTCAGGCAGAATTAGCTGCTCTTAATTCCTGAAGCTGCACTTGGGATGTCCCCCGAAGCCGAGTCTTCGAGTAAGCCAGAACACCAAGCGCTTCGGCTTCGTTCAGTAAGATATAATCCCGCACGATACGATAAGCCTTATAACCTTT
>JAYTHR010000152.1:0-5592 GCA_043732425.1 Bdellovibrionales bacterium | reverse complement strand
TTAAGGGGCCAAGGCTTTTGCGAACATTTTTAATGAGTGCAATTATATTTTTAGAATGATGAGCAGAATGTAGACTGTTAGCCAATGTCAGCACAGCTTCAAGTTTTTGTGTTGAAATTCTAAGTTGGTGAATATTTTTAGGTGACGTGTGATTCCTCGACAGATGAACTTTTTTTTCGTAGGTAGCCCAAATTTTACGAAGAGCCTGACTTAGCGAATGATTTTTTAACATATTTTTACCTTTACGAAGAACCGAAGCCTTCACCTAAATAGATTCAACTTATCTACACCAAAAACGAAGATTCCTGCTAACCCGCAAAAAATAGACAGTCCAACACCGACAGCACGAATAGCTCCAATTTTTGGCGCTAGAAGTATGATCGCGATCATATAGGGCATCCACGTTATTATTGTTCCAATTAAAACAAACTTTGCATGCTGGGCTACAGCTTGGCTATCTTTTGAAAATCCAATGAAAAAGTAGGAGATCAAAGTGAAAACAGGAACAAGAGTAGCAAGTCCCGATAAAAGTCTATGCCCGCTCATTTCGAAACTTGTGATTAGTGCAGTGACAGTTCCGCCAACAAGAAATGCTATGACGATGGTTTGTAGGCTCATGTTGCACTCTTTAGAAAGGTTTTCACTTTTCATTTAATCACAATCTGCCTAGTTGGTGCTTGATGAAGTACCGCGATCCATCCAAGGCGCTGGTTGTTCGGATGAAATTACGCTGGCACTTTCTGGAATTTTTTTGATCGGATGTTTTGGGACTTCTTCAATTGGCACTTCGGAGTCGTTTCTTTCATCTGGCATGTACTCTAAGCCCATTTCAAACTCAGCTCCAGCGTCCGTTTCTGAATCACCTGGACTATCATCTTCAGGTTTCGTTGATACCGACTTCATTCGCATTGTGTACTCATTTTCAGATATTGTATCTTCGACACTTCTGTCTTTACCCATTATGATGTTCCTCCAGATATAAAAGTTGGCATTTAGCTGACGCATTTTACGAAAAAACATTTTTATTTTTTGCATTAAAATTCTAACTCGTTAACCAATCACTTACATGCAAAGACTAGCCCAATTCTTAGCTACCACAACGTCAATGCACGCCTTCTTTTTGAGAAATGAACCGATAAATCTTTCCGATGAGTCAAAAGTCCACATTTATAAATTATTATAAATTTAGATATTTTCATATTAATTACCGATTATTCGTTTTAATTTTATTGTCTTCAACCCAGGTCACAAACGAAGTCATAAATTTTGTCAGAAATTCACGAGTTGATTCATTATTTAAATTTCCATTTGTTTCGAATAACTTCGCGGCATCCCCAATGTAGGCTTCTGGCTGGGCCATTGTTGGAACGTTTAGAAAAACAAGAGATTGCCGTAAGTGATGATTTGCTCCGAAGCCTCCAAGGGCACCAATCGAAACACTTATAACAGCGCCTGGTTTTCCATTGAATACATTTTGGCCATAGGGTCTTGAGGCGACATCAATTGCATTTTTCAAAACTCCAGGAACTGAGCGATTGTATTCTGGGGTTACGAAAATAATTGCATCAAATGTTTTTAGACGATTACGAAAATCAGTCCATTCTTTTAGTGGGGACTCATCAAAATCTTGATTGTACATTGGAAGTTGACCAATTTCTAAAATTTCTAAAGTCACTGACTTTGGCGCAACTTGCATAAGAGATTTTGCAACCATCCGACTAAAAGATTCTTTACGAAGGCTTCCCACAATAATTGCGCCCTGAATTTGTTTATTTGTGATCATATCTTTTGTCCTTTAGTTTAGTTTCAATTTTACTTTACAATTCCTAAACAAATTTCATTTAGTCGGAGAAACCAAAGCTGGTAGGAAAAATTAAATCCTGCAAAAATGGGCTCACCTATTGTTTGAATTATAGTTTCGTAATTCGTAATGCTCAGCTTTTAAATCTGCAATAAAAGCTGGTTTTTCTATGGACATGGCTGCTCCAGGAATAATAAATGCAAATATATTCAAATACCTAAAGCTTCACATTACTGAGAAATTTTTAGATTGTTTTCGACAGACATAATTCCGGGAGCCATCCATGCAGCATGTCTTGCATCTTCAAGCTCAGCAAATGAATGAACATTTCCAGACAGAGTAGCTTTATCTCCGTTGACTGAAACGGAAATTTTGCGACCTTCTGCTTCCGCGGAACGTTTTAACGCCTCTTCGATTCTCGACTTTACATCTGATGGAAGAATTTTTGATTTTATTGCGATGTTATTTGTAACGCCGCAAACTCCCATGAGTTGGCTTACGGCATTTTTTGCTGCCGTTCTTTGATAATCCCAATCACATTCACCTTTAAGAGTAATCCAACCCTTTTCAACGGTGACTTTAATATCTTGTGGTACTGAATAGCTCCACTCTAGCGCACTTAAGGCAGATTGGGCAATCTGCTCGTCGCTTCGGTTGTAGGCTCCTATAAGATTTACTTCGATCTCATCAGCGACTGCTCTTACTCCGCCGACACGTTGAGCGGCGTCTTCTGCAAGTGACTTTTCATAAAAATGTGGAACGCTTCCGCGTAGGGTAACTATTCCATCGTTTGCAGTCACAATAAGCTGTGATGACGTGACACTAGGATCCCACTTAATTTCATTGATAACATCTTGTTGGATTTGCGAATCTGTTTTTGAAAAAAAATTAAACACGAGAACTCCTAGCTTTATCAGCGTTAAGATTTGTGATCAATCCTTAAGAATGCAACTTGAAGTCCAAACAATATTTTCATCTAGATTGACCTGCAGTTTGGTTAGCAAGATACACGTGTCATTTTTCTACATTCACGAGTCATATATGCCCAACAAATATGGATACTTTTTTAGTGCTAACCTAATCCTAACGCCACATTGACTGCTAAGGCTGACAAATTTGTGTTGGAGAAAAAGGCAAGAATCGAATGCAATATTTGTAAAAACCCATGAGACTAAATCAGCAAATATTGCAAATGTTGAAAATAGCAAAGTAATAGAAAAACTAATTCCAATTAAAAATATAATCTCGGATGATGTTTCACAATTCTTATGAAATAATTTTCTCTTATATTTTTTATTTTTTTACAGAAGCCAGACTGGCTTTAGCTTCTACTTGCGAAGGAAGCAAAGAATCAGAAATAATTTTTCCATCAGCCAGCGTCACTTCACGTTGAGCACGTCTTGCGTAATCTGGCTCGTGCGTGACAAGTATAACCGTTGTCTTTTTTTCCAGATGCGCCTCTATTAACATTTTCATGACGACTTCACCGTTGACAGTATCCAATGCACCGGTTGGCTCATCGGCAAATAAATACTTCGGCTCCATCACCAGTGCCCTTGCTATGGCTACTCGTTGCTCTTCACCGCCTGACAATTGTCTCGGAAGACGATTCAACTTTTCGCTTAAACCTACTTTTTCTAAAATAGCTTTTGCTAGCTCAAGTCGTGCTTTTTCTTTCCCATATTTTTTAGCAGGCAAAAGAACATTTTCTAAAACCGAAAGTTCAGCAATTAAATAGTTGAATTGAAAAACAAAGCCGATTTTTTCATTTCGAAAATGGGCTATTTCCTTTCGTTTCATTTTACTTAAATCTGAGGTGTCGACCAAAACTGAGCCCGCTGTTACCGAATCAAGTCCACTGAGCATATAGAGCAATGTGCTTTTTCCAGATCCAGAACGGCCTGTTAAAGACAGAAACTGGCCATCCGGAATTTCCATTGTTATATCAGTCAGTATTTGGGTGGCTGGATCGCCTATTTTTTTTCCAACCTTTGAGCACACAATTGACATTAGGCCGCTCCTCCGCGAATGATTTCAATCGGAGTAAACTTTGCTGCAGAACGAGCCGGAAGATAGCTTGCGATAAGTGCTGACAAAATCGAAAGCAAAGACGCCTGAAGATAAATAGCTAATGTGATTACAATTGTTAAATGGCCTGATGGACGAGTTGAACCAGGGCGTCCCCCAAATGGTAAAGTCTGCAAATATTTGCAGACAAAATACCCAGCGATGAGTCCTAGTAGAGCTCCAATTAATCCTAAAATGAGACCTTGAAAAAGAAATAGCATTCTAATTTCCCACGACTCATATCCCATCGTTTGTAAGATTGCGATGTCTTTCATCTTCTGAGTCACTGTCATCATCAGGACATTATAGATTCCAAAACCAGCCACTAGCATGACGACTGACACGATAATATTTCTCATCATGGCTTGTAGGGCAAACATTGTGAAAATACTCGAATTTCGTTGATCCCAGCTTTCAATTGTTTCGCTTGATATCCCGGACCAAGTTGTTGCGACTGTGGCTGATTGCTCATAGTCAAATAATCTCACATCGATTTCATTGATGCGGTTTAAACTGTGATTTGCTCTTTGAACATCCGCAAGAGAACCATACGCCTGCAAGTCAGATCTTTTGTTACCACTGTCAAAAGTTCCAACGATTTGGAATGGAATTTGTTTTCCGTTACCTACTGAAACCATCACATTTTGAAAAATCTTAGCTCCTAGTCTTTTCATAAGCTCAAGCCCTACAATAATTCTATTTCCGCCGCCGCCGAAATCGGAAAACTTTCCTTCAACCATGTTTGCTGCAACAGTATTCACATGTGATTGTTTTTCAGGTATGCAACCAATAAAACCGCCGGCAATTGGGGTCCCACCTTTTGAAAACAAAGCAGCGACTACCAACTGAGGCGAGTAAGCTTCGATTCTGCTATCAGAATCAAGACGCTGGTACCATCCCTGCGGGTTTTCAATACGATTATAATCTTTTTCGCCTGCTGGAACTGACCTCCAAAATGTGTGGCTCGTTTCAGTTCCAAAAAATGCATTGTCTAGACTATGAGGCTGTAAAAAATCTTGCTTTGCTTGAATAAAAATATGCGCACTATTATTGACTAGATTGTCGATAAAAAAATATTTAAAACCAGAAAAGAATCCAGAAATAATGACGAAAGAACCCGCGCCCAAAAATATACCAAGCAGTGTGAACAGGGATTGACGCTTTCTTGAAAAAAGATATCGAATTGCAAGCGAGATCATTTAACTTCACGCTTTACCAGAACCGCTTCATCTCCGACCTGCACATCGCCACTAAGCACTTCAGCATAGGCTCCGTCGATAAGCCCTAGCTTTACTGGAATACGAAGGATTTTTCCTTTTCTCGTTAGCACTGCGTCCTTTAATTCGAGCGAAGCCACTGGAATTAACAACACATCTTTCTTTTCCTGCAAAATAATCGCAACGTCCGCAGTCATTCCTGGCAAGATATATTTAGGAATTTCTTGAAGAGATATGTGCGCCAAAAAGTCAGTCCCATTTGAAAATATGGATTCAACTTTTCCGTCAAAAACTTTTTCGCGAAGCCCATCAAAACTGATCTTGACTGGCAGACTAGGCTTCAAACTCAAAGCACCTTGTTGCTCAAGGGATACAAGAAGATACGTGTCTGTTGCATCAACCAAAGTCATGACACTGGTTTGAGCGTAAACTGTTTCGCCCTCCTTAAATGGAGCTGATACGACTGTCCCCGGAAAGGGCGCTTTGTATTCACCGATACCCTCTAGG
>JAYTHR010000151.1:0-1604 GCA_043732425.1 Bdellovibrionales bacterium | reverse complement strand
TGAATAGGTAATCTCAAAGTGAGACACTATTTCAAGAGGCTTTTCTAGTTCCTAAAAAATTCAGTTTTTGGAGCACGGATTCAATGACGGCTCGATCTAAAAACAAGACGTAGGTCGAAAGCATCACCATCGAAAATGTCATAAGTCCCAGCAAGAGCCCAATGGACACGTGAAAGAACACGCCGCTGACTAGCCAATATTTACGAAATTTTGGATTAATGACCATAGCCGGAAAATAAATTTCAAAAATTAATGACAGAAAAGTTCCAATCGCAAAAAATACGGGAACGTGGCTTAGAATTTTAAGGTCGTATTGACTAAACTGTGGATTTGCAAATACGGTCCAAAGCGCCGTACCGTCCCACCAGGTATTTCCTTTGAGTTTCTCGAACCCAGTATACATATAAATCGTACAAATTTGTACTTGAATCAGTCTAAAAAAAACTCCGCTTAAGTGGGGCTCAAAATTAGGGTTAGCAGTAGAAAGAGAACTGTTATTCGATTTAAACATTAAATTTCGAACGGTAAAAAATTCTGTGCAGCGGGTAAAACATAAGTAAAAAAGAAATAAACCCCCGATGACATCGGCGCCGAACAAAATAGCGTAATTACGATTTAAAATGCCTTGATGAATAATCCAGGTGATGAACAACAAGGGGCGATTCGTTAATCCAAGAGTTGCCAGTAACAATAAACCAATTAAAAGTAAGTGCACCGGTCCCACTAAAGCATCGGGCCAGAAAAACCACTGAACCGCCGGACGATAAAAGTCCGGAAAAATATTTAAAGCCATAGCGCGCGGAATCAGCGAACCTTCACCCAATTGATCGATGTTAAGCTGACGAAAACAAGCCATATAAAAAAGCGTTCCACATAAAATAAAACGAAAAACACCCAATTGCTGAAAATGATTTTCGGCAAAAAGAAACTGATTAACCTGAGAAAAATATTTCCTAAGTCGCAGCGTAAAATTAACTGGCATGGGGACACTCAATCACGTAGCGATTAATTTCTTCAGAGGTTACTAAGTTTTCATAGGTATCAATATTTTGATTTACGATGGCGACAACTTTATCTAACGAAGGAATTCGGTTCACAATCAGTTCAACCTGGACCTTAGATGACCCCGGATACTTGCGGCAGACCCAGGGTACAAATAAATTTTGTACGCGGAGTGGATCCACAATAATGAAGCGCATTGCGTAGGAATCTCGTTTTTTATTTAAACCAAAGTCGGCTTGATCTTTTTCATCGGGATAAAAGGCCTCGATGGGTTCCTTCACAGTCTTCCCGTAGTCATCTTCGAAAAAAACGAAATACTTAAGATACATCGTGTGCGCAGGATCTGGGGAAAAGAAATTCCAGGTTGTGTTTAAACCCACCGTGTTCGCGACCCGATTAAAAATAGGTTCAAAATAACGGCCCAGAAATGAAGACCCATTTCCGAGCACAATCATCATGGCTACGAAGTAAAAGAAAATAAAAACTAACCCAAAGTGTTTGAGTTTTTTAAGCATGTCCTTCTTCAGGGGTGTCATCAGCTTCAGAATAAAATTCTAACTCATCCGTCATATCATCATCATCATCGGAAACTGCGGCAGATT
>JAYTHR010000150.1:0-5629 GCA_043732425.1 Bdellovibrionales bacterium | reverse complement strand
CAAATAATTCACTTTCAATTAAAGTCGAAGTGAGTGCCGTCATGTTGAGACCAATAAATGGCCCACTTTTTCGATGACTATGATTGTGAGTGGCCTTGGCTAACAATTCCTTTCCGGTTCCTGAGCCTCCTCGAATCAAAACCGTTGCGTCGCTAGCAGCAATTTTCTTTAAGTCGCCGACCACCCCAGCCATTAACGGTGATCTAGAGACCAGGCCTACAGACTCACATAATGCTTGATTTGCCAGTGCCTTTGCCGAAATATTAGTTTGCGGAAACTTCGCAGCATATTTTTGCAAGAGATTGAGAACTTTTTTCTGAGTAATTGTTGCTGGCCCACCTTTCCTGATAAATTCAACAATGGGAGTGCCCACGCATTTCATCAAAGAATCCACGTGCTCTTCACCGGAAAAAATGGCAATCAGCTGAGACGGATTGATTTTCCAAATTTTTTTGGCGAGACTTATCCCGTCCAAATTCTTCATATTCAGATTGAGGTCTTGCAGAATCAGCGCGAATCGTTCCGGACTGCGATTAATAAGTTCCAACGCCTTCTCTGGATCCGTCACGATCACGGGCCTTACGTTCGCCAGCTCCGACAAAATTTCTGCCGCCGCTTGCGCGTCTTCTGACTTATCATCCATTATTAAAATTTCAATTTCCACTCTTTGCTCCCCCCAAGGCGAAATGCCTTCTTGAGCGGCCAATAGTGCAACCGCTATGCCCACAGCATACTTTCGGAATGCAAGTGCTTGAGATGTATAGTCAAAGTTTGAGTCAGAGGATGCTTATCGTGTTGGCGCCTGGTCCCCACAATGCACGGATTCCCGTTATACCAAATGCCTCCTCAGATCGCTGTTAAAAAGCTGGTTCTGTTTGTTTTTTTAAATTTAGCGTGTAATTTTTAGGTGATTTGAAAAGCTTTCAAAATGCACGGACCTCCGCGCACCTCCCAAATTGAACTGGGCTAAGTGGGATCTTGTTCTAAATAGACATTCAGCCTGACCAAGCCAAAGTTAAAGACCCGCACCTTCGGGAACCTTGTGGGGACGGGGTTCTGAGTATGTCGGGCTAGCCATCCACTCCGCACTGACCCTGCCCAAATTGCTTAATTCGTTTAAGCACAGCTGGCCCCAGGAGCATTGGATTTTGAAGGGCTCCCCATTTTTTCACGGGGTCGTACAGGGATTTAGTTATTTTCGTATAATTTCGAGAGTTTGGTTGAGACTGTTGAACTAATTTTGCGAGTCCTAAGATTGTCACATCCAAGGCTCTGTGATTTGATTTTGTTGCTTACACAATTTCAACTCCCGGGGAGCCAAGGATGGACTTTCAAAATGCTATCATCGAGATTTTAGGTATTCAAGACGTAACAATCAAAGCCATTCACATTCATAAAAAAAGTCGCAAGCTTCGCATCGTCGCACAGCAGAACCGTGATTCGTGTTATTGCACCGGTTGCGGTCTGCAGTTTGACTCAGTTAAAGAATGGCAGAAGAAGGAGCTTAAGGTTCCGCCGATTGGGATTTACGCCAATGTTAAATTGATACTTTCTCAAATGCGTGGCAACTGCGAGCTTTGCAATCGCAGTGAAGTCGCAGAGGCACCGTGGATACATCCAGAGTTTAAATCAATGACCTGCGGCTTTGCAGAGGTTGCAGGCAGACTTATGGAAGAGACAACGTGTGAAGCAGTCGCTCGTATTTTATTTACAAAATCAATGACACTTTGGCGAGTGGATCAGTGGCGAATGAAGCTGATGGAGAAACGTCTCGTTATACCAGAAAATCTTGATGTGAGCCATTTGGCTGCCGACGAAGTACATTACCGAACAGTCGATAATAAAAAACCTAAAGGACCCTTTGCAAAAAGACGCGTGCCTGAGTTCGTCACCAATTTAGTAGCCACAAAGGCCGGCAAGGTCATAGCAAATGCGGCTGGCAGGGACAGCATCGCAATAGAAGAATGTTTACTGAAGCTTTCGCCGTCACAACTTTTATCAGTTGAGAACTTCGCTGTCGATATGCATGAGCCATTTATGATGGTCATTCGCACAGAATGTCCAAACGCTAAAATCTGCGTGGATCGTTTTCACCTAGCTCAAAAGGTCAATGAGACTTTTGATAAAGTTCGAAGAGCAGAGTTTAAAAAGGCCAGAGAACAAAATGACGGCTTTACTGAAGGGATGCTTGAGCCACACCGTCGGTTCATATTAATGGCAAGAGAAAAAGATTTAAGTAAGACAGAACGAAAGATGCTCGACAAGTTAAGAGAAGCTTGTTAAATTCCAAATTAAAATCATTTAAAAGTTCGAGTTATTTAACCCAAATTCGTGTGTCTGCGACGTGAATATTACAATTTAATTTCGATTTCTGCAGGACTTTTTTACGAGCTTTTTAACCCAGAGATTTATGATTTGCGCGAAGTGATTTCGCCGCATCCATGCGGCGTTGGTGAGAGGATTCAGAACTGTTCGTCGTTTTCGATTTGTGTATTGAGTTCGAGATGAAGCTTGTAAAAGTTTTCTTCTTTTTTAGTTATGTTTTTTTTATTTTTTTCTTCAAAATCAAGATTGACCGAGCGCTGCCGAACAAGCGCCCAATAAGCCTGCCCGAGCGCTGTGATCATCTGATCGAATCGCTCAAGCTCTTGCTCGGTTAAAAAATACATTTTCGATTTTTTGCCCATGCTTCAACTCAGGGCTTCGGGTGCGATTTTTAAAATAAGATCGCCGTTAATGATTTGCTTTTTTTCTTGCATCGCCATTTTCATGGCCGTGATCGCTAAACTATTGATTTTTCGGGGCAAGCCTTTTGATAACTCATGCATGACTAAAAAGCTGGTTTCGTCAAAGAGCGGATCCTTTCTTCCCGCATTGACAAGTTGACCTTCGACGTAAGTTTTCACCTCGCTCTTGTCGAGTCCCGCCATGTGGTAGTGGATGTGGATGCGCTGCCTGAGGGGCTCGTGGATCGAACGATTGAGTTTATCTAAAAATTCAGGCTGACCGACCAGAAGTAAAATGAACGGTAGTTTTGAGTCCATCATGAAGTTCGTGAGTGGTATAAATTCTTGAAGGGTCGCGTGATCCATCATTTGGCACTCGTCAAAAATCAAACAGGTGATTTTGCCTTGCGTATATTGCGCCCATATCGCCGCTTGCACTTGTTTGTAGAGATCAGATTTACGGCTCTTCATCGGTAAATTTAGAAGACCATTGATCTGCCGGTAGACATCACTTCTTGAGATCGTTGCATGTGGCGTGTAGCAATGCAAAAATGATTGTGGATTGAGTGTATCAACCCATTTTCTTAGCATCGAAGTCTTGCCGCTTCCGGGCTCGCCCGTTAGCCGCATAATTCCTCTGTGTTGTTTTAAATAAGAAAGCCTTGCCTCGGCTTCTTTGCTGTCAAAAGTCGGGATCATATCCTGAGTTTTGATTTCTTGAGAGAATGGCATCTGTGCGTGTTTTAATCCAAAATACGTATTCATTTTATCTCCAATTGGTAAGCGAGGACGGTGTTTCGTGATCGTGGTTTATAGATTTTACCGTTGGCTCTTGCATCAACTACTTTAATCGCGCCAATTCGTTTGCCGTCATCGTATAGAAAAAGTTCGCGCGGATTGTCTTGTCGGTAACGAAGCTCAACCTTCTTGCCGATGTATTGCGGCGGCACTTCGTAAATCAGATTCTTCATCGAGATCGTGGCGTCTTTATTAACCCGCCGAAAGATCGTGGCCAAAAAAAACTCCTCTAAAATTTCTTCGTTTACTCTCTGTCTTGGATATTCCGAGAGCGACAGCTGGTAACGGTCCAGTGGCCGGCAATCAATGCCGCCGTGAGGCTTTAAATGATACTCATCGCGAAGCCAGATATCAAAAGCATCGTTGATCTCTTGAAGGCTTGTTCCTTTGAACTGCGATAAAAATCCTTCCCGTACCGTTCGCCAAAACCTTTCTATTTTTCCTCTCGACGGCGAGTCGTAGGGTTTTGAATGCACCAGCGCAATATTTAAATGCGCACACACAAGCCGCAAATAATCACTGACAAAACTTGGGCCGTTATCGACGTAAAGTTTGTCGGGTAAACCGTATTTTAAAAGTGCTTCTTTAAAAACCTGTTCAATCGGCAACGTCGTTTCTTGAAAGCTCCAGCGATATCCCACGATCACTCGAGAATGATCGTCGATGATCCCTAAGAGAATCGCCTTTCGCCTTTTCGGCGCATCTAACATCGGGCCGTGCATAAAATCGCCCACCCAAAGCTCGCCGAAGCGATCCATCTCGTAGCGCTTTCTTGCTTTGATCTCGGCTTGCGGTAAAAATAAGTTGTTCGCCTTTAAGTACCGCCGCACAGTCTGCTGACTTGGCGGCTTCTCGCCCAAGATATTCTTACGAACGCAGCACTTATAAAATTGCGCCACATTCAGCTCAAGTAAATCTCGACGAAGCTCCTGTACCCTAACGCCTAATTCCGCCGTCATACTTCGCTGTCGAGACTGATCATGACGAGCCTTCGGTGTGATACCCGCAAAACCATGCTTGCGATATTGCTTCACCCAACCCCTCATAGTTTCCGCAGCAAATATCTTTTTACCCACCCCAGGCAAATTAAATTCTTGCTTGGCGATCTCTCGAAAATATTTTCGCTGCGCTCGGTCCGTCTCCATTATTACCGGCGAGATGATCTGGTGTCGAACCAGTCCGATGGCTTTTCGAATGTCCTCTGTCATTTAAATACCTCCTCTTTGTTTCAGGTTGAGACGGCTTTTAACATGAGCATCAGACTAGTTATTCCAAACCAGTCGGCTTAAATAAAACATCCGCAATTATTTTTTAAGGTGGGTGAAAGATCATGGAATGAAAACCGTGCCAAAGACACCGACGCATGCCAAACAGATTTTTAATCACTAACTTTGGCAATTCATAAAATTCAAAAACCGACGACGTCATTGGGGGACGAATAAACAGAATTTCGTGATTCATTCGAAGTGGCCTGATCGCTGCGTAAAGCAGATTGTAGGCCGATGAGGTTGCCAGCGTAAAGTCTTCGATATTTATCCGACCCACGAGCTCATCGATGCAAAACTTAATACTTCGGTGTATCTGAAAAATCTCGATAAAATCTTCCCACGACTTCCGTGATAAACGCTTGCCGGGAATCAGAATATCCGGAAAATATGAAAAATCTAGACCCCTGCTACTGCAGTGACCTAAATGAATCACGATCGGACGACCAGAACCATAATACCCGCAAGACCACTGGCGTACGCTGTAACCCTTCCAGCGCGCACACCCACGCCCTAGGCACAATAAACAACATTCACTAAGCTTTGGAAATGGATAAACCATGAATGCTCGCTTCACACCCGCAAGCTTATTGTCCAAATATGAGTCGCTTGCCGAAAGATATTGGCGAATCGCAAAATCATCCTTTAAACTAAAAATAATAAATTGTTTTCTGATAAACTCAGTTTATTACCATCTGTCGGTCAATGCAAATTACCGACGGGTGGGTTAAATAAAGTTCTCAATTTTAGACATCTTTATTTAACCCAATCTTCACGAACCGGGTTAACTCAACTGAAAAAAGATGCCTCTATCACGCCCTCATAAATTGGAAATTAACA
>JAYTHR010000149.1:0-1606 GCA_043732425.1 Bdellovibrionales bacterium | reverse complement strand
CGAATACGGAAAATTCAGCGCAGATGCACACGAATCAAGATCAGTCGGGAGCTCAGCAGCAACAAAGAGATTTTTGGAAGAACTTCCAAGATAACTTTGGCAACCAGTCACGACGGTCTTCTTACGGTGATGTGGCGCCCGTGAAATCGCGCGGACCTGACGAGCCTGCCGCTTTACAGCCCATTAAAACAAGTGCGGCTCGAGCTTATGGTCGTACCGGAGCAACAATCAACAGGGTCGCTTAACCAGTGGCTAACGGGGTCGCCTCACTGGCGACCTTGACGAAGGAGAAACATGGCAACATCCATGACGAGTAAAATTGGAAATAAGACATATGCCGAGAAACCCGAGCCCGCTTCGGACATGCATCAGGTTTCCAATTTAACGGACGATCAAAAAAAACGCTTAGGCGAAGATGATATTGGTGCCGTTTTAAATAAAGCCGCTGATCCGAATTGGGTCGACCCTTCGAAAAAAATCAAAGGTGTCGGTAATAACCAGTTAGATAAAGATGCTTTCTTTAAGTTGATGCTGACGCAGCTAAAAAATCAAGATCCAACGAATCCGTTGAAGAATCATGAAATGGCGGCGCAGTTAGCACAATTTTCGACGCTTGAGCAAATGAACAATATGAATACGACGTTAACAAAAATTGAAGGCAAAAATTCACAACCTGAAAATTTTCAGGCTTTAAATTTGATTGGTAAAACAGTCGCCGGAGATTCTTCGAAAGTTGTACGCAGTCAGTTCGATACGGCTCATGATTTTAATTTTAACTTGCAGCAGGATGCGAGCGAAGCAAAAATTAAAGTGATGAACGACAAGGGCGACATTGTTCGGGAATTTAAATTAAGTAGTTTAAAAGCAGGCGCTAATAAAATCAGTTGGAATGGAATGAATGACAAAGGTGACAAGCAGCCGGTGGGTCAATACCAGTTCCAAATTGAAGCTACGGGCGGCGCTGGCCAGAAGCTCCAAGTGAAGACTGAATTTTCTGGTGTGATCTCGGGATTAAGTTTTTCTCCGGAAGGACCTGTCCTTCAGGTGGGTAATCAGACGATTAAAATGCGCGACGTTCGTCAAATTACAGACTCAAGCCTTATGAAGAACGACCAGATTGTTAAAGATGTCACTAGCCTTGACTTGAAAAAGAGTGAAGCACAGGAGCAAACTAATATTAAGCAAGGAACGAATTTGTCTCTGAATGTACAGCCCCAGAAGCCTGGGAATGTGATGACGGATGTAGCGATGGACCGTGGAATGATGGACAAGCTACAGAAGGAGACAAAATAATGTCGCAGATGAAATCGGCGCATTTAACCAACGGGTTAAATCGCATACAAGATTTGATTCCGACAAAACCTTTAGATATTAAAAAATCTGAAGGTGAAGTTGGAAAAGGACAAGTTTCTTTCAAGGATGTTCTAGGTCAGACCGAAGCGCCCGCAGTTGCTGAATTAAATAAGCCGTCTGCGCTGCTGAAAGCCGAACCGAGTAGCATCAAGTTTTCGAATCATGCGATCGAGCGTATGCAGTCCCGAGGAATCAGTTATTCTCCTCAAGACATGGATAAACTCAGTCAAGCGGTGGCGAAGGCGGCAGCGAA
>JAYTHR010000148.1:0-1608 GCA_043732425.1 Bdellovibrionales bacterium | reverse complement strand
AGTTAATGATGATGACCCTGTCAACCGGCATAAGCCCTCAGTCGACTATTTGTTTGATTCAATCGCCGAACTCAAACTGAAAAAGACAATCGGAGTGATCCTCACCGGCATGGGAGCTGATGGTGCTAAGGGGCTTCTTAATATGAAAAATAACGGTGCACTAACCTTGAGCCAAGATGAAGCCAGCAGTATCGTTTACGGGATGCCAAAAGTCGCGTGGGAATTGGGCGGAAGTCAGCATCAGGTTGAGCTTGAAAAAATCGCAGATAAAATCGTTAGTTTTGGAAAAAGAAAAATATAGCCTAATCTGTTGGTCGGAACTTCGCGAGCTGTCAATATTGGAATATAATCAGAAAAAATGCTTGAACCTTAAGTCGCGCTCCCTAGGCTTTCGATGACCGAGTTTTCTTTTGTGCGCAGGAACTTCAATCTCTTCTTCGGCATCTTCTCGCTCTTGTTTTGCCGACTCACTAAAGTCTGGCTTGATCGACTCGCATTCAGCTTCATTAAATTTAAGCTGCTCTTGCGATTCCCACCGCTCTGACTTCTTGCCAAAGCGGTTTCTTGAAAGCTCTTTGATCTGCTCGTGAAGCCAGCTTATTTCTTCAGACAGTGTTTTGATCTTTTCGGCATCATTAAGCTTTTGTATCTTCAGCTCTTCGAGCTCTGCAAAAATTCTGTCGTCTTTAGAAAAAAATGATTCATCCGTTTTCATTCAAGATGAATCATTCATTTTTATTCTCTAAAAATCAACTCACTCTTTCAAATTTTATTTCACTAAATCTCTTCATCTTCCAAACATCCATTCCGTCGAGTAACCAATTAAATTGTTCAGGTGAGATATCCACAATTTCTTCTGTGGATTTCTTCGGCCACGGAAATAATTCCGTCTCAAGTCTTTTTTGCCACAAGCAGAAGCCACTCAGGTCAAAATATAATACCTTGATCGAATTCCTTCGCTTACCGCAAAATACAAATAAATTCTTACCAGACAAATCTCCCATCAACGAGGCGTGAACAAGATCACAAAGTCCATTGATGCCTCGGCGCATATCGACGGGATCTCTGTGGATAAATATTTTATCAAACGATGTTGGCGATTTCATCTTAAACTCCGAACTAAATGAGAGAGCACTTCCGCCACCCATCTTGCCTCTGCCAAATCAGGTTCTCGAGCTTGGGAACTCGACTTACTTTCAATCGAAGTTTTTAACTCTTTAATTTGTACCGGCAGAAATACTGGCTTTAGTTCTTTCGATTTTACTAAAGCGATCTTCCTCTTCCACTTGTAGTACATCGTCATACTTAAATTCTGCTCTTCGCAGTACGAACCAATCCCGCCGGTATGAATCTCCGCCGCCCTGTGGTGCTGATTCCAAAAATCAATTTTAACTTGGCTTACCCTTCGCATGTTGACCTCCGTTTGAGATCAGCTTGCTAAATATATTCTGAATTTTCAAAAAGGCATGATGGCGCGCTTACAATTAACTATTAATTAGGAGGTGGGAATGGAACAGGAAAACAAAGACAAAAAAGAAAGCGCCAACGAACAAAACATTATACGAATCTTCATATCAAAGCAGTCAGAGGTGGCTTTGAATGATATTA
>JAYTHR010000147.1:0-1608 GCA_043732425.1 Bdellovibrionales bacterium | reverse complement strand
CGACGGCAACCCAAGCAAATGATTTGCTTGTAAAGTTAGCATCACCCGTTTCTGCGAAAATGCTAACCGAACGCATGATACAGCAAGGCCTACAAGCTGAAGTTGTGACTGACAACTGGATTCACGTGCAAGGGAACACGGATTCTATGAATTTCAAGAGTTTCGTTGAAAATGGAAATGTTTTGTACGTTCAAAAGAATTTTAAGTTCAAAGTTTACGAAAATCCAAGCTTAGTCAAATTACGAAATAGCGTAGCCGTTAAAAATTACTTACGGACCCACACGCAGCCACTAAACCATATTCCGATTGTTGATAATCCACCGATTCCAAATGCTCCGGTGGTAACACCTGGCGCCGATCCGTTGCTTCAGAAACAATGGGGTATGATCGATATGGGCCTTGAAGCCGCGCTCAAAATTAATCGTGGCAAAAAAATTATTGTCGCAGTCATCGATACGGGCGTTGATTACACGCATGAAGACCTTGTTGGAAATATGTGGAGAAATCCAAAAGAAATTCCGGACAACCAAATTGACGATGACAACAATGGTTTTATTGACGACGTGATCGGCTGGGATTTTTTATCTAACGATAATAAACCTTACGATCTGGCGACAACAAACATCAGCGATTTGTTGAACGGTGGAAACCCGGGACACGGGACTCACTGTGCCGGTAATATTGCGGCCGCCGGCAACAATGGCGTTGGAATTTCTGGGGTTGCTCCGAACGCGCAAATTATGGCCTTACGTTTTATCGGAAACGAAGGCGGAACAACTGCTAATGCCGTGAAGGCCGTTAAGTATGCTGTCGATAACGGCGCCCAAGTGCTTTCCAATTCTTGGGGCTCCGAAGGCGATGATCCGGAAGACGCAGCCGGAAACTTAGCGCTGAAAGAAATTGTAAAATACGCGCAAGATAAAGGTGTATTGTTTATTGCAGCGGCTGGAAACGGTCACCAGGGTGTTGGTTACGATAATGACACGGATCCAAAACCTGGCGTGCCTGCAAGTTACAATTACGAAAATATTATTTCGGTAGCTGCGGTAGATAGCAGTGACCACTTGGGTGGATTTTCGAACTGGGGCGCTAAAACAGTTCATATCGCCGCACCCGGCGTAAAAGTTTTTTCGACAACAGTCGGTAGCCACTATTCCGATGTGGTTGTTGATATTCTTGGTGCAAATTGGGATGGAACATCGATGGCGTGTCCACACGTTGCGGGTGCCGCAGCCCTTTACTGGTCAGTGCATCCAGAAAAAAATTGGCGCGAAGTAAAAGCCGCTATTTTAAATTCCGCGAAACCCATTCCTGCAGCCCAGGGCAAAATGGTTTCTAATGGAAAACTAAATGTTGAAAGCTTAATGAAATACTAAATAAAATTCGCTTTGTTCTAAAGTGACACATCAAGTGTTTCACTTTAGAACGTGAAAAAAAAATCACTACAGACATAAGGCTAGGTAATACCTAGCCTTTTTTCTAGCGTCTTGAGACATCGTAAAAAAGATTGTCGATAAGGATACAAATTCCCTCTATAATATTAATAAGTTAGAAGGAGTTTTAAATGGATTTATTACCCAGATTTCTAAAAACACGTGGCGGACGCCT
>JAYTHR010000146.1:0-1611 GCA_043732425.1 Bdellovibrionales bacterium | reverse complement strand
CGATACATCAGCATATTCAAAGCCGGTTTGAATTCGACAACGACTTTAAAGATGCGTGCCTTGAAGCTACGTCTTGGGTGCTCGAGGGAAAACTACCTTATGGATCAACCATAACTTCCGATCAAGCCAACCATGCCATAAAATACCTATTAGCTGAAATCCCACTTTTTATAAATACGGCTGGTATCGTTGGCATTGATTCTTCTGTTT
This sequence comes from Bdellovibrionales bacterium, assembly GCA_043732425.1. Lineage (GTDB taxonomy): Bacteria > Bdellovibrionota > Bdellovibrionia > Bdellovibrionales > Bdellovibrionaceae > Pseudobdellovibrio. Next base: position 1,401 of record JAYTHR010000146.1, on the reverse strand, counting down.
TTTGCTGCCATCAACATGTTCCATTTATTGAAATCTTACTTGCTGGCGCGTTTGAATGCGATAGAAACGATAACCAAGGTTTTGTCGTTGTCAGTCCGGGTATTATTCCTGTTTAAAAAATGGAAGTGAATTTTATAGATTTTGCAATTTAAGTTTTTGAATCAACTTCGAGGCAAAAATGGATTACAAACCCCTAATTGCCTTTAATATAAAAATTAACCCGGCATAATTATTTTTTTATTTCAGCAATTTCAAATACTTACAAAGTATTTTTCGACTATTTTTTATGGCATGTCTGTCGCAGTTCAATTTGTTCGTCATTTGAAGTGTCGTTAATTTTAATTTCACTTTATCTACATGAACCTATTGATAGGAGAAAATATGGAAGCAAATCAGAATCAAAAAACGGAACTAAAAAAATCAACTGCTCAATCGACAGCATCCCAGCATTCGACCAACGAAAATTCATCGATGCAAAGTTGCATCGATCTTTGCCTAGATTGTTCGACAAGTTGTTTGCAATTAATTCCTTACTGTTTGAAACAAGGTGAAGATTATGCAGAAGCTTCCCACATTTTACTTTTACAAAATTGCGCAGATATTTGCCGCACATCTGCAAATCTTATGATTTCAAATTCACCGTTCGCAAATGCCATTTGCAAATTATGCGCAGATATTTGTAAGCAGTGTGCTGATGAATGTGAGCAATTCGCTGGAGATCAAAAGATGGAACAGTGTGCGAAAATCTGTCGCCAGTGTGCAGATAGTTGTCTGTCGATGTCGAAAATGACCTAATCGTTCTTCCAGCCCGCTTAAATTTTCAAATTTTACCTGAGCTGAAGTTAATATATAGGAGAAATTATGAATCCATTTTCGATTTTAAAAGAATTCTTTTTTCGTCATTTATTTTTTAGCATCGGGCTTTTTTTATTAATATCTAAAAATGCTTTCGCACAAGGGATGATGGGTGGAACATTTGCCTCGTGTTCTATGTGCAACTCGATGGGCTGGGGAGGCATGGCCTTAGGCATGCTTATGATGATCAGCATGTTTGCAGCATTTATCGCTCTTGTTGTTTTTCTTGTGCGCCGCAGTCGACCTTAGCGCTACTAAAATCATTTTACTTCTCAGCGAAGTACTGATGTGGGTTTTTATTATTTCAGCTTCAGATCGCAGACAATACAATTGTCCCGGAGTGGACTCTAAATCTAGAGCACTCATGCTGCGGATGAAAGGTCAACTTTCACCTGATTGGGAAATAGATTTAGAAGATCTGGGAAATGTTTTTCGGCGCCCGCGTATCCAAAGCTGCAATGCCTGCGTTTCTACTTCAATGGCTCTTTGCGTATGGCCGTCCAACTGTCATGAAAAAAATAGTACTGAAGAACCTGATCTCATGTG
>JAYTHR010000145.1:0-1612 GCA_043732425.1 Bdellovibrionales bacterium | reverse complement strand
TCCGTTCGTGAGCAGTCTTTTTCGATTGTCAAATTCGGTTGAGAAAAAATCTCAAGTGCAGAAAGAGATTTTTTTAATGATCGACGAAAAGCAAACTCTGCAAGAAATGCTTTTCAAATTATTTTGAAGTCATTTTAGTTTTCAGCTGCGACCATTTTTTTTGCCACAAATTAATAGATTTTGCTGATGGACGACTTTGATAAATTACGAGTCGATACTCTTGGATAAATTCAGCGATAAAAAGCTGGGTTTGCGGGAAGCGTTCGGAAATGGAATTCAAGATTTGCAAAGGTGTCACGGATTCTTCGAAGGTAATATTTTGCTCGATAGCCCACAGCTCTAATTGAGTAAGAATCTGTGATAAGGGGTGAAGCTTCGAGGTGATTATTTTTTTTCGTCGTTGCCGAAACAGAAATAGCAAAATCACGCCAGCTGCGAGGACGAGAAAAGCAGCAACCCCAAAAAAGCTAAGTGTTTTTAGAAACTGAAGTTGAGCCTGCAGATCATAATCTAGTAAAAATAAGGTCCAGTGGTAGTTTAAGTTCTCAAAAAAACTTGTCGTTTGATTCCAAATTGCAAAAGAGACACCGGATTCCCTAAAGGCGCTTTCCTTGGAATACAAAATCTGTTCATCTTCAGAAAGCGAAAAATAAGCTTCGCCGCCCAGCGCTATTCGAAGCGGGGTCACTTGAGCCGTCGGATCTGCGCGGTGCCACCGATTATTCTGCAGAACCTCGACCCAGGCGTGCGCATCCCTTTGCGAAATTTTCCAAAATTGGCCCACAGAATTATACGAACCACCTTGATAGCCGATCACGACTCGCGCTGGAATGTCTAGCGCCCTGGCCATTGTCGCAAATGCAGCTGCATAGTGTTCGCAGAAACCACGCTTTCGAGAAAATAAAAAATCATCTAAATCATTTTTATAATTTCCCGGAGATAGTGTGTACAAAAATCCCGAATTTGCGAAAAAGTGTTCCAGCGCCTGTAAGCGTAAAGTTGGGTCTGAAAACTTCTTTCTTGTAGTTTCAATCCAAGCTTGCGTCTTTTCCGGTAAGGGCGGGTATTTTAAATAGGTCTTTAAGTCTTGTGATTCTAGAAGACTGACTTCTTTACTTTCCGTGTTAAACTCGCCCGAGAACTGAAACGGTGCGGTCTGGGTTGTGGCTAGGGAAAATATTCCTGAATCCGATTTAAGGATGGACACGCCATTCGAATTTAAAAACAGAGAATTTTCAAGCGCGAAAATATTTTTCAGATTCAGGGCCTCTTGGATGACATGAAAACTTCGGCCCGGCTTTAATTTTGTGTCTAAATTTAAGTTAGAAGTTGGATTCGACTTTTCGGGTTTTCCTTTTTGCCACGTAAAACCGTTCGAAATCTCGAGCACAGCTCCGCGCCAGTACAACGACGAAAGTTTCGGCTTAAAATCAGATTCAAACTCGGCACGAAAAACCAAATCATTTTCTAGCACTAATGAAGAAAAATTTCCCGGAGTTAGATCCTCACTGAAGCCAGACTGAGCCGTTGCGCGAGCGGCCTTGGCCGTTTGAAAAATAACAAAACGTGGGAAAAAAATAAAAAGGATAAAAAATAATGGAAGTGACATCAG
>JAYTHR010000144.1:0-1614 GCA_043732425.1 Bdellovibrionales bacterium | reverse complement strand
GTTCCCGCCAAGTGTTTTACAAAAAAGATGGAAAAATTGTCACGGCCACTTGCTTCGATGATTTCGATAAGTTTAATGCGACACTAGCGACGTGTAATGCAATTCTTGAAACTTTTCAGTGGCATTAATCTAATTTCCTAAGCTGATGACGAAGTTTTTGCGAACGGAAGTGTGAAGGTCCCGATCGAATAGTTTCGCAAACACCCACTAGCCAAATATTTTTTTAATCATCGACTTCACTTGCTGACCAATGCCCTTAGCAGGTGTTTTTGTCTTTGCTGAATTACTACGAAATGACTTGCTTGAAGATCCCGAAGCTTCCTTTTTCGCATGAACAGCCGTCGAATTTTTAGCAACTGGCTTAGCATGATGCGGTTTCCCGGCTAGGGCCGCAGTTTTAGCTGCTTCATGGATGACGGGTTTCTTATCGTGCCGCTCGGACTTAACATGAGGTCCTTGAGCCACTTTTTTCTCATGAGAATGCGGTTTTGCGTGCGCTGCCGAATGTTCTCTTGGAGAGTGTTCTTTAGGTCCATCTTTATGAAAGTCTTTTTTAAATCCATCTTGGCGCGGTGGTCTGCTGCGATTATCGGGCTTTCCATCAAAGCTGCGTGGCTTTTTGCGATCCACACCGTGCGGTTTTGGGCGATCAAAGCGATCGGAATAGCTGGCACGATCTCCAGATGAGAAATGTTTGTAGTCTTTAATAATATCCGCATCTTCTAAATACGAATTTTCAATTTTCTTCTTCGTGTATTCTTCAACGCGCTTTAATGAATCGATATCTTTATCGCTAACTAATGAAAACGCTTTTCCTTCACGACCCGCGCGGCCGGTACGGCCGATACGGTGAACGTAAGATTCAGCGTCCTGAGGCATTTCGTAATTAATTACTAAATCGACGCCTTTGATATCTAAACCACGAGCGGCAACATCGGTAGCCACAAGAATGTTTTGATCGTTTTCAGCTTTAAACTTTTCGATCACTAAATTTCTTTGCGGTTGAGAATTCAAACTTGAAATTCCCATCGCAGGAACTTTGTTATCCATCAAAAACTTAGCGACACGGTCGACATTGTGTTTGTAGTTCGTAAAGATCATCGCTTGTTTCGGATTTTCTTTTTTCAACAATGACAGCAACTGCTGCGGTTTATCGCGGTCACCCAGGTGAATTAAAAAATCTTGCACGTTTTCGGCCTTCGACTGATCACGGCTGACGTTAATTTCAACGGGCTCGGCCCCAAACTGATACGCAGTATTTAAAACATCAAAATTTAAAGTGGCACTGAAAACAAGAAATTGGCGATCTCGGGGAACTCGTCCCAGAATGTATTTCATGTCGTCTTTAAAACCCATATCGAACATGCGATCAGCTTCGTCAAAAACAATGGCGCGGACTTGTTTTAAATCGACAAAATTTTCTTTATAAAGATCCAGTAACCGACCCGGTGTCGAAACAATAAATTGCAGTCCTGACTTCAAAGCCTCTTTTTGCTTTTCGTAACCCGTTCCACCGTACAGCGGATACGTTTTAATTCCGCAACCTGCAGAAATTTTCTCGACGTTTTCGTTGATCTGATCGGCCAATTCACGCGTCGGAACTAAAATTAAAAC
>JAYTHR010000143.1:0-5660 GCA_043732425.1 Bdellovibrionales bacterium | reverse complement strand
GTCGACACGAATTTTACAGACCGTTGAAGAGCTGTTAATGAATGCGCAAGTTAACGCCCGTAGTTCTGGTTCTTCAATTTCAAGTTCAAAGTCTCATCTCAAAATAGAAATTTCTGATCATTTGATTGCTTTCTCGGCTTTCGATCCCTACGGCACCCTGGATATTAAAAAGTTTTTTAAAAAAATTGAAGCGGGACAAGCCTTAGGTCTAGACCAATCAATGAGCTTTAAAAAAGGGGGCGCTGGCGTTGGCTCTTCTTTAATTTTTAAAAACTGTGATTCGCTTTTTTTAGGGGTACAGCCCACGAAAAAGACTAGAGTCTCAGTCATTATGCCGTATAATATAACTGATCGAAAATATGAAGGAATTCAAAAATCAATTCATTTATTCTAATTAGAAAAAGGAACTAGAATGGCTTCAAGATGCGAAATAAAACATATGGATAATAACATTTTGTTATCCGGTACCATCGACGAAACTTTTTTTGAAATCACGAACTCAATACCTAGTACGGGTGAAGTGAATTTCAATCTTAAAAATTTACTTTCAATCAATTCGACCGGAATTCGTGAGTGGATTAAGCTGATGCAGAAAATGAAAGCGGCCAAGATTCATTTATTTGAATGCCCAAAAGCTTTTATCGATCAGGCTAATATGGTAAAAGGATTTATTCCTACGAACGCAAAAGTGATGTCATTCTACGTGCCTTATTTCAATGAAAAAACAGAAACGGAAAAGAATGTCTTATTCGTCCTTAATGAACATTATTCAACGGGGCAAATTCATCCCCTCAAGAAAGTAGTCGATGACGCTGGGGAAGAAATGGAAATTGATATTGTCGAGTCTAAGTATTTTAAATTTATAAAGGGCTAAATAGCGTGTCACAAGATTTTATTGATGAATCTCCAGATTACTTATCACCTCGTAAAGACCTTTACGAAGTGTTTAGTCATCCTGAATTTTCAAACCGACAGCGAAAAAAAGTTATTGAAGCGCTGGACGACGTCGATGGATTCGACATCACATTCGTAATAAGTCACATCCTGAACATTAAACTGATGGGACATTTAAATATAGTCAGTCAAAATAATGAGGTCAGTGGTATAACTTTCGGTCAAGGATTTATTACTCACATTGATTTGCCAGATAAGAAAACCTATTTTGGGCAATTGCTTTTGGACGATGGCATCATTGATCAAGAAATGCTGGACGAGGCCATTAATCAAAGCGAACTTGCAGCCGGTCAGTATTTGCTCAAGCAAAAATACATCACCGAGCAGCAAATTTCCGATACGATGGCGAAGCAAATGCGATTACGCCTTAGTAAACTGATATGTAATGGATCTTTTAAAATAAATTTTACAGAAGCCGCGGAACTTTTATCAACGGTACATATTTCACAGTTGGATTATTACAAAATGAGCCATGATTGGATTGCGGGAAGATTCGATCAAGAATGGTTAAATATTCATTTTTTATCTTGGGAAAACGATGAAATTTTAATGTTGAATAATGCCCCTTACCGCGCTGAAATTCTCAAGCTGCCGATGGCGTTGCAGCTAGTTGATTTGGTGCCTAAATTAGAGAAGAAAATTTCGATTAAAGAGCTAAAATCAAGTTATGCAGATAATCAGATCATCTTATTAAAAGTAATCTATTTTCTTTCCATGGCGAATATTATCATTTTTAGAAGTGGTTCAGAGTATTCAGGCAAAAAGAAAAATAAACTTGAGTCCATTTTTTTAGAACTTAAAAATAAGAAAGAAAACGAACTGACCCGAGCTCTATCGGTTTTAACTAAGATAAACGAGAGTGACATCGAATCAATTTATCTTTCATTTTTGAAGCTCATCGAGGACAATTCCAACGACGCAGAGATAGAATTTAAGAATGAGCTGATTAAGATTGGCCTTAATTTTTTATCCAATAAAAAGCCGCTCATAGCAAAAGGCATTGCCTCAAAAACACAAATCAATACCGACATTACCGCCAGAGCTATCATTGCTATTCAAAATGATCTTTTAAATAATCAGTACTACGAGGCAATGGGAAAGTTAAAAAAAATATACTCCGGGGCAGAATTAGTCCCGAGCACAAAAGTTTACTTACTTTGGGCTAAAATTGGTCATGCGCTGGCTTCAAATATAAAAATCAATTTAGCGGCTTGCGAATCCGAGTTAATTCAGGTTTTACCTGAAGACAAAGAGACAGCGGAGTTCTATTACGTTAAGGCTATGCTGGCAAAACTGAAAAAAGACGATATCAACTGTAAAACTTTTTATAAGGTTGCCGTTAGGAAAAAAATAATTTTTGCAAGTTATCCCGTTATCAAGCCAACCGTCATGGAAAAAATTTTAGGTCTAATTAAAAAAAAATAGGAGAAGCCGATTAGGAAGTTTAAAGTTTTTGTATTCGGCTTTTTGTATTTATCTATCGCCCTAGCTGATGGCAAAATTCCTTTCGTTTACCTTAACCAGTATTTTAGTTTTAAACTTGTTAGTGAACATGAAGTTTTACTTGATGATCGCGCTTTAGATTTTGATCAACTTCAGTTCGAGGTGAAAGAGGATCAAATTTTAATTCGCATAAATGACATGACTTTTTTTAACAAAAGTGAAATTTCAGTTTACTTAAAGGATTCTTCTTTAATAAAAAAATCATCAACAAAAGTTGCAGTTTTAAAAAACTCAGGGGTGACTCTGCCCAAAAGCCCAGATCTTGATCTGATTTGTTTTGTGTTTAAATCTCAATTTACAGAAATGCAGGCGTGCAAACAACTGGTCCCCCATGAAAACCCATCAAACTTTCAGCCTCGGGTTCTAATTGATGGCCAAACTTTTCCATCATCGGGCATCGTGGTTCTAAAAAATAAGGATGAAAGTGTCTTGTTTCAGGCCCAACTTTCCATTAATAATCTGATGGAATTAAGAACTAAAAAAAGATCAGTAGTTCCTAAGAATATTCAGAAAAGTGTTAACCAAGAGGAATTTAAAGTTGTTTTTCAGGACCTAGAAGCCAAAGAAAAGGCTTCGTGGACAGATACCATCTCTGTAAGCCAGTCCTATTTTAATATCGAACTCGATCCAATCCTAAATTTAAAACAAGATATTTATTTTACCGGGGCAAAGCTAAAAGAATCTTCATTTAACTATGTTCGCACCGAAATACAAAAGCCTGTGGGACCAAAAGTTTTCTTGCACAACACAACGTTCGAACCTTTCGGTATTTATCAAGGGGCTGCAGGAACGTCCAGTAAGCTGAACGTGACGCTAACAAGTGATTTAGGTAAAGGATTGAAAATTGACCATCGTTGGCTTTTGGATAGACGGTTGAATGCGCAGGTTGAGGGATATGCTTATCAAACAACGATCATGGCTGATTCTGCAAATCTTGTTAATAACACGTCTCAGTTTTTGTTTTCAGCTGGTGGCGGCGCAAGTTATCAAATTCATGAAAATTTCGATTTGCTAGGCGAAGTTATCATTCGTAAAGATCTATTTTTTAAAGTTCATGATCAGACCACGAAAGCGATTGATATTATTTCCGGACTTAATAAAATTTTATCGGTAATCCCGCGGTGGACATTTTACAGAAATATGAATTCTTCTGCTGGCGTAGATCTGGGAATCTATTACCTTCTGCCGACGACGGCGGATTCTGAGGCGATTCAGGCGGGATCTAGCTTTCAAGTTGGACTTAATTATTCTTACGAGTTTCGTTTCGGCCATCTAAAATTTGAAAGCTATTATTTACGTCGGGCACAAAACACCCAATCTTTTAATTTTTCCGAGCAAACTGCTTTTTACGGTTTAGGTTATCAGTACTTTTTCTGATCGGCTTTCGTGTCTTAGAATGGTACGAAATTGATATTTAATTCAAGTGTGGGTCGAATTTTTCCGAAAAGTCTAATGTGAGAAAATATCTTTACCTTCTTTTTGTAATATTCATTTTACCGGGATGTTCCAATCCGTTCGGTCAAAAGTCATTGATCGAGGCGATCTCAGATGGTGTGGCGACACTTTTCGGTAAAACCACCACGACACTCGTCGCGGGTGGTGCTCAAAAATTTGTAACTCCAGGAAATTACAACGGTTCGGTTTCGGTAGGAAACTATGCTAATCAAAACCAAGTCACTACCAGCGGTGGTTACAAAGTGATGACTTCAATTAAAACAAGCCAGTAAAATTAGTGTTCTTCTTTTGCCAGATCAAGCACCAAGAACTTCTTGTTTCGTGAATTCGCTCAAGTGCGAATTCACAACCCCTGGACACGTTTTTTCTGCTGTTGAGACAGCATCAATTTATGGAATGTCTCGTTTTAAGATTTAAAGCCCGAATTACTAGTCTGGCCTTTCGAACTGAGGCTAAAAAAGGCACAATAGAGGATGAGGTAAGCATATGATTCTGCGGGATTTTTCAAAAAATTGAAGGACCCACAGAAATGAGACTTTGAAATACAAAATGATGAAAAGCTGGACGTCGATTCGTATTATTTCATTTTTTTTATTTGCGGTAGCGTGTTCGCGCAATCCGCTTGGCGAAGATTTAAATCAACAAATTGTAAATACGGGTTTTCATTTATCGCAAGCATGCACAACTTCTTTTAATCAGGATTTACCTTTCACTTGTCCGGTAACTGCGGATGTCGTTCTTCCAAATATTATTTGGAACTTGCAGCCAGGCACCACCTGTTCATGGGCCACGATCAATGTTGCGACCGGGGTCATTTCTGGAACTCCAAATAATAGTAATGTCGGTAACTGTGTTTTGATCGTCGGCGCGAGTGCGACACCGCGAGCGGCAATGAATTTGAATATTCCGATTTCAGTTTTGAATGTGGCGCCAGTGTTTACTCCGCCGATTGCAAATCCTCCGAGTATTCTTGAAAACGCAGCTCTCTCAGTGATTCGTGCCGATGCGCAAGTTCAGACTTCAAAAGAGGGTTCAGGAACTTACAGTTTTGCAAATGCAACGACAACAGCACCGCGCTGTAGTAACAACGCCAAAGTTTTAGCGATTGATCCAACGACCGGAGCCGTTTCATTTCAACCGGCAACGAACTATTCTGGAACATGCTATATAAAAGTTTTATTCGATGATCTTCACGGGGCGGCAAATAGTACCGTCACATCTGAATTTTCGATAACCGTCACGTTCGTTGATCAACCGCCCGTGATTTCTGCGATTACGAATAAGACAACAAATGAAAATTTTCCAATTGTTATACCGTTCACAATTTCTGATCCCGACGATGCGGTTAGTTGTACGACGTCGGTAACTGCAACAACCTCGAATGCAGGACTTATTCCGTCGGCTAATATTGTTTTTAGTGGAACGGCACCAAATTGCACGGCGACAATCACTCCGTCCCTAAATCAGTTTGGAAATTCGAATCTGGTTTTTACGGTTGTCGATAGTATTGCGCAAACTTCATTTACTTCATTCAATTTGCTAGTGAATTTTGTGGATCAGCCACCTGTGATTTCTGCAATTACGAATAAGACTGTTTTAGAAAATGGATCCATTGTCGTGCCTTTCACAATTTCTGATCCCGACGATGCGGTTAGTTGTATGACTTCAATGAGTGCGACATCGTCAAACGCCGTGCTTGTGCCGGTAGCAAATATCGTTTTTGGGGGAGCGGCGCCAAACTGCACGGC
>JAYTHR010000142.1:0-5678 GCA_043732425.1 Bdellovibrionales bacterium | reverse complement strand
GACACGGACCCCACGCAGACGAATCATAAATGTCATTTGCTGGTCTAAGGTACGAGAAATATTCTTTAATTTTTTCGACCCACTGACTTTCAAACTTTTCTAAAATAAAAAGTCGGTTTGAATTCCACGCTAATTGACCCTGCCCCAACATAAATGAATTCATAATTTTTTTAAATAGACTGTCCTCCGGTTCACTTAAGGCAATAGCCGAGTTTTTACTTCCACTTGAAATCTGTACTTTTTTAAATTGATTAAAAGACCCGTGAGATATTTTTTTTAAAATATCGGACGAGTTCTTTAGATTTCCGACAAAGCTTACCGCTTTGATCGCCGGGTGAGTAATAAGAAGGTCTTTGGCGGCAGCATCGTGCGGGATTAAAATTTGAATTAAGCCTTCCGGAATTTTCGCAGCCAATACTATATTTTGCAGAACAATTGCCGTGACCGGAGAGTGCGAGGAAACTTTTATCAGAACGGCATTTCCTGCGGCCAGTGCCGGTGCCAATCTTTCAAAAATAATTCTTAAAGATAAGTTCCAAGACGTTATCAGGCTAATGACACCAGCCGCGGAGAAACTAGCTTCGTCCGTTGTTTGGTGATGGGATAGTTCAGAAATGGCGGAGTCTAAACAATTTAAACTAGCTTCAATTCCGTGTTCAAAGACGAAATTTAATGGAAGTCCTTGATCCAAGGCTTCTAATTCTGCAAATTCCTTTTTCTTCGCGGAGACAACTTGTTTCATTCTTTCAAGTAGAGATATTCGGTCCTCTAGCGACGAATTTTTCCATTCGCTAAAAGCTTTTTGCGCGCCTTGTATAGCTTGGACCACTTGCATAATATCGCACGCCCCGACTTCATGTAGCGGCTGGCCTGTGAACGGATTTTTTTTTTCAAAAGTGAATGAAAATTTTTGATTTACGCCGGAGATATGACTTTGAATTTGCATTTTTAAAACTTAAGCGATTTGCAGCAGAAGACAAGGTAGAAAAAATAAAAGTTATCTATTATATCTCTTATGTATATCTTATGAGAAGACCGACAAAAACTGTTGAGGTCTTTGCCGGTCATCTGTGAACGTTAACATGACGCTTCGGCGGAGGTTTCGACCTCTCTAACCGCGTCTAGAGCTTAGCAACGGTTAAGAAACCGCTACCTCCGCCTTTGTTATGTCATATTTTTGAATCATAACATCACCACCTTCCCAGTCGTACGAACGACTTAAGAAGATGTTACACGAGGCGCATTGCGCAAGCAAAACTGTTTTTTTCATGTGATCTATAACAAAACGTTATTCTAGTTTTTAATGCTGGAATCGTTTAAATTGGCATTATTTTAGTGCTTGAATTATTTTTTCTTGGATGGTTTTCATTTCTTGATCTGAGAATCTTCGCGCTTTTTTAAAATCTAAATCAGGAATGCTCCAGGCCGGAATTAAATGAACGTGGTAGTGCGGAACTTCAAACCCTGCGACCATCACACCGACTCGCGGGCACCCTGTCGCTGTTTTTATTGCCTTAGCTATTTTCTGCGAATTTAAACCTACCTGAGTAAAAGTATCGGGTGGCGTGTCGAACCAGTGATTTATTTCTTCCTTGGGAATGACTAGGACATGACCTAAGTTCACCTGGTCTAAAGCCAAAAAAGAAAACGTGAGCGCGTCCTCGTATATTTTATACGAAGGAAGCTCTCCCGCTATAATTTTCGTAAAAATTGAAGCCATTTATGATCGCTTTTCAGCCGGTTGCCAGTGAAGTCCTTCTTTTCCTTGCCACTTACCGCGCGGACGGTAAATTCGATTTTTTTCGTACTGCTCGTTAGCATGCGCGATCCAACCCGCAACGCGAGATACGGCGAAAATAGGAGTGAAAATATCGGTCGGGATACCCATCGCATGATAAACAGTCGCCGAGTAGAAATCGACGTTTGGCATTAAGCCCTTTTGTTTATTCATGGTCTCGTCAATAAGAACTGACATTTCGTAGAGTTCTGGTTTACCGATCTTTGCCGTCAAAATTTTAGAAAATTTTCGCAGTATAGCAGCTCTTGGGTCACCATCTTTATAAACACGGTGTCCGATACCCATTACTTTTTCTTTCGCGTCGAGAGCATCCTTTACGAATTGCTGTGCTTTTTCAATCGTACCGATTTTTGCCAGCATCACCATAACTTGTTCGTTCGCTCCGCCGTGCAGGGGGCCTTTCAGGGCACCAATAGCCGATACAACGGCTGAGTGCATATCTGACAATGAAGAGGCCGTCACTCGCGTAGCGAAGGCCGAGCAATTGAGTTCGTGATCAGCATGAAGTATCAAACATATATCGAAAATTTTTACGAGTTCAGGATCAGGCTCAGTGCCTTTAAGCATTCGCATGAAATTCCAGGCCATTGATTTCCCAGCCACCGGAGTTAGAATTTCGCGCTTGTTTCGAATGGCTTCGAAGGCGGTAACGATTGAACCCATCTTTGCAGTCATACGAATGGCTTTGCGGTGGTTAGCTTCCACTGAATTATCATTTGCGTCTTGATCCCAATGCGCCATTAATGAAACGGCGGTACGTAGCCAGGCCATTGGGTGAACACCTTCTGTGGGTAAGTTTTTAAGGACGTTCACATAATCTAAATCTAAAGCCATATTTTTATTCAGCTCAGTTTTGAATTTCTCCAATTCGCTAGCTGTAGGTAAACGATTGTTCCATAAAAGAAAAACAACTTCTTCAAAAGTCGAGTGATCAACAAGATCATCAATCGTATAACCGCGATAATTTAAGTTATTCCCAACAATAAAAGATATGGCGGTCGAGCACGCAACGACTCCCTCAAGACCTTTGTCTAAAGCACCTTCATATATCGTCACATCAGCCATGGGGATCTCCTTCAAGGTATTAAAAAGTGAATAAATAAACAGTAAATAGGTATCAGAGCTACGTCGTCTTGGCTAGCTTTATCACTTGTCCGGTAACGTTGATAACGACCACGGTCTGATCGCGCAAGGGGTCAGTTAAGCCCGTCTTCCGTTGAGCTTGAAAAAGAAGTTCGTTACGTATTTCGTGAACCGACATTTTAGAATTTTCGCTCAAAATCTGAGTGATTTCTTCGGTGCCTAAAACATCGGACAAGCCATCTGTCACAATACACAGACGGGAATTTGGCTCGACATCAAGATTTGCAGAAATTAATTTTTCTGAAAACTGCTGACCAAACGGGCTAGCGACGGACTTTAAGATTTGTATTGGCTTTTGCGGGGCCATATAAAAAGCAAAAATTTTTCCCACCGCGCAAAACTGAAAATTGAAGTTTCGGCGATCCATAATTCCGTAAAAAGCATGGGTTAAATCTTTATCCGTAGCCGTAGTCCTAATTTCATCACCAACTTTTTGTAAAATCTGCTCGGGGGGAATGCCTTTTTTAGCTTGAAGAGCATGAGAAAATTTTAATATGAATGATAAAAATAAGGCTGACATTGCGTAACCCGAAGATGAGGCGACAAGCACACCAAAACGAAACTTGTCTTCAAATTCAAAGAAGTCAAAATAATCACCACCTGATTTTGAACCATAGACAAATTTACGACTGACTTCAAAACCGGGCACGTTGGGGAAATTTGTGGGAGCTAAAACTCTTTGAATTTCATTCAAAAATTTCATATCAATTGAAATGCCTGACATTAACGAATCAAGTTGTTTTGAGAATTTAATTAATTCCTGCCGGTAAATCATGACTTCATCATTTTTATTTTTAAGTTCAGTCTCTAACTGGGATACGACTGATTTTAATTTTTTAATTTCATCTTCAGACATATCTGTCTACTTTGAAGCGATGTTACTCGATGGTCAATCGCGAAGAGGCTAAATTTAAATAGCCAAGTTCGATTTTTAAAATCTTAATGATTTGGGAAGGTATTGAAACTGGACCAAGATCTTTCAGGGCCAGAAAGTCATCCAAATTTTTTTGATGCAGATCCAAATACTTATGAATTTGCTCGAGCAGCTTTTTTCTCAGGAAAGGCCTCATCCGAAAACGTAGAATCCACGACGCCGACGAGTAATGAATTGGAAAGTCTGTTGGTTCTTTCTTTCTTTTTACAAAAAAATGCCCCCACACAGATGTTAACAGCAAGGGGGAAAGATAAATAACCAGAATAAAAAACACCAGGGCCTGATATCTGTTTTCATTCCCTGAAGCTGAAAAATAACCGAGATTAAAAAGAATCTGAAGAAGATAAAGACAAAGAATTAGGCCCATGAAAGTACCCGCAATTTGCAGGCTTGAAAAAGTTTTCCAAATAGTAAAAGAGCGGCTTTTTAAATCTAAGTGAAGCCACCACACATAACAGCACCTGGAAAGAAGCACGCCGCCACACGAAGCCAAGGCAAGATGGAAGTGGAAATCTGATTTTAATAAAAAATAAAGAATAAGACATAACAAAAAGTATTCTTTTCTAATAATCCATTCGATAATAAAAAATAACCCAAAAAACAAAAGCATATTACCGAACCGGCCATCCATTAAGAAAAATCTAAAATCCATCTGCTCGGCGAAAATGTACTGCAGGCTCCAGGCCGATGGCAGCAAATTTAATTGAATTATCCAAGCAAGAACAACAATGGGCCAGGCTGCAAGACCCGAGAAGCACAATTGCATTAAATTTACTCGCTCTTCATCGATCTTAAAATCAATTTTCATCATGGCTTCAAACGCCGAACACTTTGGAGAAAATGAAGTTAGAACTTCTTTAATTGCGCTGCTTAATTGTTTTATCACTTTGTAACTCCGTAAATATCAAAGCGAATTAATTTTCCTAAAAAACTAAATTGAGGTTTTTGCTTGAGCGGCGGCGCTTTCAAGGGCCGCTTCAGTACAAATCGTTTAGCCTTTTTAGATTGCAGAACGTAGTCGATCACTTGGTCTGCGTCGCCATCGGTGCCTACTAAGTCTTTGAATAAAATCATCTCCTGCCTAGGTAAGGCTGATTTTTTTTTCTGCGGAAACATGGGATCAAAATAAATGACGTCAAAATTCTCATCTGCACGAGACAGAAAGTTTAAAGCCGAATCGTGAAAAAAATGCACTTTTTGTTGTCCCTGAACCGCAAGTTGTTCTTCGGCGGTTTTTAAAGCCAGGTAGATGAGTGAATTTCTTTCTACCGCAGTGACATCATACCCTAACTGCGAAAGAAATAAAGCATCTATCCCTAAGCCCGCTGATAAATCTAAAATATTAAACCCATATTTTCCAGAACCCATGGCTTTGCTAATGAGTTCTGTTTTTAAACTACCTTTTTTTTTCTGATAATTTTTTTTATCGGAAATAAAATCAATACTAAATGTTCTTCCTTCTTGATCAGTTATGATCGGAATTTCGGAACTTAAATCTATTTTCCCAATCGAATTCGTTACGCAGGGGTTTTCTTGTAAGAATTGCTGCCAGTTGTCGCGGCGCTTTTCCGATTCAGGGGTTTCTGCAGAAATCCAATGAATCATATTTTCCCGTGAGCGTAACTCACCAAATACCATACACATTCAATAAAAAATAGAAAAACCATCGTTAGGAAAGTCTTATAAGCTAATTTACGAACGTCGACTAAATCAGAGCCTAGCGGGCTACGAATACGGTGAAGCTTTATCAGCAATGGTAAGCTGGCTACAATAAGCGCTACTGACTGTATCCAAACGATCAAT
>JAYTHR010000141.1:0-1622 GCA_043732425.1 Bdellovibrionales bacterium | reverse complement strand
CTAGAGATCGCAGGCGGTTCCTGTCACGCGTACTTCATTTACGACGTAGCGGATAGCATCGATCTCGCGCGACTTGCGAGCGTCGCGGGCGAAGGTGTCTCGCGCGCGCCGCTTCGGCTACGCCGCGAAGCGTCGTCGGTTTCGATCGAGTTCGAGACGCAGCCAATCGTCGCGCGCTTGGCTCCAAGCGACGGGTTTTCGATTCGACTGAAGATTTTCGACTACGGTGTCGTGTCGGTGCGCGTCTCGACCGAATACGCGGGCGCGTGGGCGACGTGTTTCGCGCAGGGTGCTGCGGCAATTTTTCATGTGAACTTTTTTATCTTCAGAACAATTCAGCGCAGTTATGAAGCTCGCAAAAGTCTCGCGAGCTCCTGAAAAATTTCAAATAAAAACAATTTTGTAAATGAAGTGCGTGCGCTTTCGGGTCATTGATCTGAACTTTTCTAATCGGAAATTTACGGAAAGAATTCCGCCGGCTTAAGGCAAGATCTCTTGCTGATAATGGCCAATCTTTCGCTTCGAGTTTTGGGAATAAACTTGGAATTATTTTTGCAAAAGTCTGGTCGAAAAAACTAAGAGGCCCTGAACCATCGGCGCCCCTTTAGTTAGGGGACTTGGGGCTTCCCTCTAGTTCATAGGAAATGGTTTTGGGTTGGATTCAAAATAGCTCTTCAGATTTTTCACTTCAACTTGAATTTTACCAAGTGTGATTTTATTAGAATACACTTTAAATGAGTTCGGACATCCGCTTCCACCGTCAACCCACGAATATCTGGATCCGCTTTTCAAGAACAACAAATAATCTCCATCAGTGGAAATGGCGGAACCCCAAGGGTCCGTTCCACTTTCATGAATGCCTTCAAGCAAGATATGGTCAGGCGAATTACCTTTTATGATTTTGGTAATATGAATGTCCTGAGGCCTATTACTGACAAAACTCGCCGAGTTACCGATCACGACCAAATCGGATGCAGAATAGGCCTTGGCGATATCATAAGATGGAGGCGTCTTAGGGTCTGCTGCTGTAGTAAAAAAAGTGCACGGCGTCGGACTTGCGCGCGCAAGCAAACTATAAAAGTAGGTTAATAAAATTAGTAAACGCAGGCAAGTCATTGAAGTATTAGAAATGAACGGGCTTTTCATGTCAACCCTGCTTCAAAACCCAATGCTCAAAACGAACTTAAAGTCATTTCGGCTTAGTTTTCCTGATCGAAACATTACGGTATATCCGCAGTTTGCGAATGCTAGTCCGTCTATTCAACAAGTGCCAATACTTTCATTAGAGGATGGCGACGGACCCAACGGTCCAGCCTCTGCTGTAGGTTTTAACAATTTAGCTCCAATCTTTTGATTGCGCCTTTTCGCAAGGCTTGCGGAAATCCTTTCGTGGCTTAAGTCTGCGGTTTACTTGGAATAGCTTAATATGCCCCTGCGGAATCCCGCAATTGCAAACTCCAACATCAATTCTAAACAAATTCATATTTCATAAAAGTTCTAAGAACTTAGCTTCATTTTAAAATCGAATGCAGTCGTGGCCCCATCTTTGCGAATAGACCCTTGTGAACAACGCGCACAGGTAGCGCCAATTTTTCCGTGTCTGGCTGTTAATTCATTAACAG
>JAYTHR010000140.1:0-1628 GCA_043732425.1 Bdellovibrionales bacterium | reverse complement strand
GCGAAAAAAATTAATCATTAAAAGTTTTTAAATGGCTTCCGATGTAGGCATTTAATTTTGTGATCGGAATTCTTTCTTGTGTCATCTTGTCACGGTGGCGCACCGTGACCGCCTGATCGTTTGCCGTTTCGAAATCAACCGTGATGCAAAACGGAGTTCCAATTTCATCTTGGCGACGATACCGTTTCCCGATCGACGCGGCTTCATCATAAAGAACGTCAAAATCTTCGGCCAGTTGATCGCGAAGTTTTAAGGCAGGACCCGTCAGTTCTTCTTTTTTCGAAAGTGGAAGTATACAAGCCTTGATCGGAGCAATTTCGGGATGAAGTCCCAACACGACACGAATATCTTCCGATTCTTTCCCGGCTTCATCTTTTTGCGTCGTCACTTCTTCGCGGTAAGCATCACATAAAAAAGCTAAGAATAAACGGTCGCAGCCCACGGCGGTTTCAATCACGTAAGGAATATATTTTTCTTTTGCGGCTTCATTAAAGTATTCCAGCGATTTTCCAGAAAATTTCATGTGCTGGGTCAAATCAAAATCAGAGCGGTTGTGAATTCCTTCAAGCTCAGAGAAGCCCATCGGAAATTTATATTCGACGTCCGTAGCGGCCCGCGCGTAGTGGGCTAACTTTTCGTGGTCATGAAATTTTAAGTTTTCTTTTTTAATTCCATATTTCAGATAAAAATTAAACCGACGTTCCTTCCAATCGTTAAAAAATGCTTCATCCGTGCCTGGTTTTACAAAGTATTGCATTTCCATTTGCTCGAATTCACGGGTGCGGAAAATAAAATTACCCGGAGTGATTTCATTTCGAAATGATTTTCCGATGGCGGCAATACCAAACGGAATTTTATAGCGCGAGCTTTGCTGACAATTCATAAAATTCACGAAGTGACCCTGCGCCGTTTCGGGACGAAGGTAAACCACACTTCCGGTGTCTTCCAAAGGACCCATATGGGTCTTAAACATAAGATTGAAATTGCGCTCTTCCGATAAATTTTTACTACCACACTGCGGACATTTTTTTTCGTTGATATACGAATCGGTATTATCAGCGCGAAAACGCGTCTTACAATCCTTACAATCCACTAAGGGATCTGAAAAGCCATCGATATGGCCCGAGGCTTTCCAAACGGTCGGGTGCATCAAAATAGCGGCATCAATACCCACGATGTCACTTCGCCGAGTCATTGCATTCCACCAAGCGCGTTTCACATTTAACTTCATCAGGGAACCTAACGGGCCGTAGTCCCAGCAACTGCCCAGACCACCGTAGATTTCACTACTTTGAAAAACAAATCCACGACGCTTTGAAAGACTGACTAGGGTATTAAGATCTTGAAGTGTTCTGACAACCATGAAGCTCCCGGCGCTATTTTTTTTAGCCAATGATGTACGACTATTTTTCCAACAAAAACGTAACATTAGCCCAGAAGCGCAGTCAAATTTGAGAGGTAAAACAAAAGATTATTTTTGTGCGTTATGCATGAAGCTTAGGCTTCTGCTGAGGCCTCGGTTGCAGCCTGGCGACCAAGCTGCAAATAACCCAATTCTAGATAAATAAAAGCGATTAAAGTTAAGATCGGAGAAAAAAATACGGCGAATGGTATATAATTAAATCCTG
>JAYTHR010000139.1:0-1634 GCA_043732425.1 Bdellovibrionales bacterium | reverse complement strand
TAGGCAGGATCCATGGCGCAAGATCCAGGGAACAGATTACTGAAGCAAATTATGTTGAGAAAACAGAAATAGTGGCCTGAGAAATTAAAATCGAGTTTAAACAAAAATCAACCGATCCAGTACGTGTAACGACTTACTTAAGGAGCTTTCATGTTTGTTCCCATTTTATTTTTAGGCGCATTGGTTTTTACGGTCGTTGGATTTTGGCTCATGTTTGATAAGGCGGGCCAGCCAGGATGGGCAAGTCTAATTCCGTTTTACAATTTTTACGTCATGACAAAGATTGCGAAACTTCCGGGATATTACACCGCACTTGCATTTGTTCCGCTTGTTCAGATTTACGCCTTCTGGCAGATTTACAGTCGCATAGGAAGAAATTTTGGTAAAGGAGCCGGCTTCGGTTTAGGAATGCTTTTTTTTACACCTATTTTCGTGTGTATTCTTGGATTTGGCGATTCGAATTATCAAGATGAGTCTTCGCCGCCACCGCTACGTCCACAAAAAGTAGCTTAGTTATTTTTCGTTCCGATGGGACAAATTGAATCACTTTACCGCGCAGGCCTTGGTGAACAAGGGATATTTTTGTGACGCCGCTTATGATGACTACCGCAGTAAGCCCAACATATCGCAAACGCTTATAAAAACGATTAAACGATGGTATAAAAAAGAATAAATATTTGAGGGAAAATTATTTTTACTAAATGCGACCGGTCACTAATAAAATGATAAGAATGAGAACAATTAGCCCTAAACCACCGCTGGGTCCGTAGCCCCAGCTTTTGCTATGAGACCAAGTGGGAATGGCTCCAAATAACATCAATATAAGAACGATGAGTAAAATTGTACCTAAGCTCATGAGACTCCTTCGAGTTGATTGTTTTTTAACATACTTAGAGTCCCTCTATTCATGTAGAATGTATAGGAGTCGCTTCAAGGTTAAGAATCCGCAACACTACAAGTATTTTAACAAGATTTCGCTTGAGCCGAATATTGCGATAGTGCTACGGCTTCACCATGAAGTATTCCTTGTACAAATTGGTTTCTGTTTTATTTGTCAGTTTGCATCTTCACGCAAACCCGGTTGAGAAGTTCTGGTCCGTGGAGGTCGTTCAACCCGTTGCAGTCGCATCGGCGGCAGTAGGTACTGGGTCTTTAGTTAAAATTAATTCTAAATCCGAAATTTTTTTAGGTCAGCTGGTGAATCATGATGGCAGCTTTAATTCTTTAATGACCTTGGATCCCAAAAAATCTGTCGTCAAGTTTACGACGGCAGCGCATTTTGCAACGGCATTGCCAGAAGCGCAAAATGTTCTAAAACTTTTTCAGCAACAGGGCGGAACATGCACGGGCTACGCCATCGATGATTTTATTTTGCAGAATCATATATCTGGTCTTGAAGGGAACGACGCGCTGAAATCAGCCGTCGCCGATGAAGAGGGTCGAACGTCACTTTTAGCAGACGCGATTAATCAATACTACCTTGTTTTACAGCATAGGTTTTCAATTCAGGGTATTTTGAATGGCTACGGTACAGATTACGGTTTTTCGTGTCGTAAAAAAATGTTTATGGATATGACCGCGGCGCTCGATTTTTTAAAAACTTCATTGAAGACGGGGCGGCCGGTTTTAATTTC
>JAYTHR010000138.1:0-5724 GCA_043732425.1 Bdellovibrionales bacterium | reverse complement strand
GGGCGTAGCGATTTTGATGCTTTGCCGTATCAGTTTAAGTCTTAAAAACTGCGATAAAAATGATAACTTTTTCAAGAGGCTCATGCTTGGAACTTTCGGATTAATTTACAGAACACTTAAAAGGATATCTTGCCTTTATTTAACTTTATTTTAAATCCAGTAGAACTAAACTACCTTGGCATTAATCAATATACCTCATGTTAACACGACCCCTAATCGTCCTAAACTGCGCGGATGAGCTCCGTGAGTTATCGGCTGTTGAGAATTATTTTTTTGGGGCGCAACAAAAGATTCTACTTTTGAGACAAGCAAACTTGTTCCTAATCCCCGTTTTTGGACGCACGCCTCGATCACTAAAAAGCGAGAGCCTTTGATCACACTGGCAAATTCTTCGTAGATTTCTTTTTTCAAAATCGTATCCACGCTGCCGAACTCATCTTCCAGGGTTAAAAAAGCGGTGCCGTTAGCTGGTGGCGGTCGTTGCAACACCGTCATGATTCCGGCATAGCGAATATTTTTTCCGACCATTAAGCGCTTCACCTGCACCGAGGTTAACGTTGGTAAGTGCGGAAGTTCTAACCGCAGCGCCTTCATTAAGTTTCCGTCTAACGAGTAGCCTGTTTTGCTATAATCCGCCGTCATTTTCTCTAAAGCTGTCATCTCGGAAAATAGATGCGTCTGCTGTGTTAACTCTAAATTTTCAGAAAATAAAGAAAGCTGAATGGCATTTAATTTCCCTTCATTTTCTTTAGATTCTTTATGACCAAGTTCATTTTTTTGACAAAGATTTGAAAATTCTAACGACTTCCAAAAAGAATGGCGTTGATCTAAACCGAAATGAATAAATACATTAGCGATCGCTAGATTTTCTAGAACATTTTTATTAAAAGATGTTCTAGAAATAAAATCTTCTAACGATTGAAAAAGTTTCTGCTGGCGCGCTTCGATCATTTTTTGCACTTCCGGCTCACGAATGGCTTTTACTTGACTAAAACCCATTCGAATTGTTCGCGGTGCTTCAAGAGTCGCTAGCCAAAAAGATTTATTCGGATCCATTGGTAAAAATAGAACTCCCTTTCGTTTGGCTTCATTAATTAAAGTATCGATCGGATAAAACCCCATGGGCTGTGAATTAATTAAGGCGCAAACAAGTTCTGCCGGATAATGACATTTCATATACGCCGACTTGTAAGCTAAAGATGCGTACGACGCCGCATGAGATTCCGGAAAACCATAATGAGCATAACCTTGAATGTAGCTAAATAACTGCTCGGCAAATTCTTTCGGGATCGCATTTTTTATCAAAGCTTCAAAAAGTTTTCGCCCCATGGCATCCACACTGGCTGCCGTTCGTTGCTTTCCGAGTGATCGTCGCAGCTGATCGGCTTCCGCGGATGTAAAGCCCGCGACCTCCATCGAAATTTGCATAATTTGTTCTTGAAAAATAGGAATGCCGTGCGTGCGCCCTAAAATTTTTTCTAAGGCCGCATGGCCAATTTTAAAAGGATGGCCCCTGCGACTTTCTTTTAATCCTTTTAAAAAGGGCTGCACCATGCCACCTTTGGTAGGACTGGGTCTGACTAAAGCAACTTGCACCACCAGATCGTAGTAATTCTGAGGCTTTGTTTGCGTGAGCATATTGATTTGCGCGCGGGATTCAATTTGAAAAGTTCCAAGTGTTTCGGCGTTTTGAATCATCTGGTACGTCTTGGGGTCATCGGGCGGAATATCCCGAAAACTTATTTTTGCCAGATCCGTCGCTTGATGAAGTGCCGTTAAAAAACCAATCGATAGCACATCGACTTTCATAAGCCCCAACGTTTCTAGATCATCTTTATCCCACTGAATAATCGTGCGCCCGGGCATGCGCGCGGGTTCGATCGGAACCATTTCAATCAAAGGATCATGGGATAAAACAAAGCCGCCCGAGTGAATCGATAAATGCCGCGGAAAACCTTTCATTTCATCTGATAAGGTTTCCACAAAAAAATGCCTTCCTTTTTTTTCACCCGCGATGTGATCAAAATTTTCACAAAGCGCATCGGCCGACAGAGTTCCAACATCAATCCCCACCGCTTTACTGAGTTCTAAAAAAGCACTGCGGCGCCGGTAAGTTGTAACCGCAGCGACCATAGCGGCCCGTTCGCGGCCGAACCGAGAGTAAATATACTGAATCACTTCTTCCCGGCGGTGGTGTTCAAAATCGATATCAATATCGGGTGGTTCTTTTCGCCCGTCATTCATAAAGCGATCAAACAATAAATTCATATTCACCGGATCCACGCTGGTGATTCCCAGTACGTAACAGACTAGGGAATTAGCCGCGGATCCGCGTCCTTGGCATAAAATATTTTTACTGCGCGCAAAGCGCACGATATCTTGTACGGTTAGAAAATAATGTTCGTCTTTGCGTTTTTCAAAAAATTGCAATTCCCGACGCAGCTGCGCATCGACGGCCGATGGAATTAATCCGCGGTAAGTTTCAAGGGCGCCTTGATAAACTAATTCTTCCAAGTATGATTTTGCCGTGTGCCCATCGGGAATAAATTCTTGCGGGTACGTGTATTTTAATTCGGCTAAACTAAACTGGCATTTTTCGGCAACAACCTGAGTATTTAAAATAGCTTCGGGTAAATCTGAAAATAAGGCGCGCATTTGTAAATTCGATTTTAAATAGCGTTCTTCATTGCCAAACAAATGAAAACCGGCGGCTTCGATGGGCACCCCTTCCCGAATGCTGGTCAGCGCATCTTGCAGCGGACGCCGCTCTGAAACATGATAGTGCACATCGTTGGTCGCTAAAATGGGAATTTGAAATTTATTTGCAGCCTCTAATGTTGTGGCCGCTCTTTTTTGATCTAACCCATCTAAATAACGCGTCAGCGGTAAGTAGATGTTTTTTGAAAAAATTTCTGTCAGTACTTCTAGTTGCGCGGTGGCTGTTGTGTTAGGAATGCAGATAAGTTCTGCACCGCCAGGGAAATTATCTAGAAAATAAATCAGCTCTGATAATTGCAAAACTCCTTGGCCTTTTTCTTTTCCGGCGTGCACCTGAGTTAATATCCGGCACAGTAGCCCGTAAGATTTTCTGGTGGTGGCGATCAAATAAAGCGGCGGCTGATCCTGCATATTTATTTGTGCACCTGAAATAAGCTTGATATCACAACCTAATTCTTTAATGGCTTCATAGGCCCGCGGTAACGCATAGACGCCGTTTCGATCGGTGATTCCAAGCGCTGGCATAGCTAATTTTTGCGCTTGTAAAATATATTCTGGAGCCGAAGAAGCCCCGCGCAGAAAAGAAAAATTTGTTTTACAAAGTAATTCAATAAACATCGTTAACCAAAATACCCATGCAGGTAAAATTTTTGATCTGGAGTTTGGAAAATAAATAACCCGATAGGGCCTTCGACTTGTGCCTGATAATAATTACGATCAAAAGAACTTTTTAAGTTTGTTGGATTATCTAACCACCCACCCGTCAGCCGCTCAACAGTTTCAGACCAGCTAAGAATTAAATAGCGTTTTTTTCGCAGATGAATATACCCGGCCGTCACTTCTATTTTTTCAGGGACTTTCAGAAGATAATGGGGCCTTATAGGATACGGAGTTTTAAAAGTTTGATCACTCAAAGTGTTATTTTTTTTCTCGCGAGGTCTTCCTGTTATTTCCTTAGTCCACGACTTTTCCGGCCGTCGATCTTCCGTTAAAACCGCATGAAAAATATTTTCAGATCCGTGAATTTCGGCCAGTTGACCGAGCAAAGAACCGCGCTGTTCAGCCACTTCATCGTGATTATGTAGCAAATTTTTCTGCGCTGAAGTACCCAGAACCGCCCCCGTGACCGTTGTTTCGAGGGCCTCAATCGGAGAGCGTATTCTATTTTTTTCAAAATCACGTACGAGTCTTTCTTTAATAATATTTAAAGCGCCTTTAGTCACACTTTGCGGATATAAAAAATCAAAATCATAGGTCCGTACAGGGGTTGGATTCTGTGAGCCTTTTTCACAAAATATTTTGACTTGAAGTCTTTGCGCTTTTAAATCTCTAGCCCACAGCCTTTGGAAAATGTGATCGAGTTGTTTTTTCAGTTCAAATAAAATGGGTTCTAATTCCCCGTAAAATTCAAAGTAAGGAAATTCTACTTTTTCCGAAATAATTTCTTCCGGTTTCCAAAAGGGCCAGGGGATATTCATCTCGGGTTGCAGGCGCTGGCGACAAAGTAGCCCGGCCGCGCCAAAACGAGAACTAATTTCGGCCGCTGGAATTTGCTTAAACTGCGTGATCGTTTTGATTCCTAAAGCCGTTAAAGCCGAAATCATTTTATGAATATATTTTTGCAAAACAAAATCTTGATCAAACGGATCTGAAAAATCAATTAAAGCCACTAACGGCAGAAACTGGGGCTGAAGCGTTTTGTATTTAGCCAGAACCCAAGCCTCAGCGATACTATCTGCAAAAGTAATTTCTGCGGTTTGTTGAAGCCTTCGAAGTAAAACTTGAGCGCGGGCTTTAAATCCGTCTTCAGAATAAAGTCTGCGGCACTTTCCGATTTCAACAAACACGGCTTCATTTTTACGAAGACAAATTTGCGGACTTAGCTTAAAGCAAAGTTCGGCCAAGTCAGACGCCTGTCTTAAACTGAAGGCTGAATTTTTTAATGCCAAGCACGCGACTCTCATGATTATGATTTTCTATATTTTTGTTTTAAAATTTCGATATGAAAGCTTTCATCATCACGCTGATTAATTTCTAATTGCAAAGCAATAGGCCACGCGACCGATGGGGTTTTATCCCCCAATAAAAAAAGTGTGTTGTTGGCTTTTTCTGTAAAAAGCTGAAATGCCTGAAAGACTTTTATTTCTGCAAATTTATTCGGAGCTAAAATAAAGTCATAGGTCTGACTTTGAATCACTTTCCGAAGTGAGGGTACCGAATCCGTTCCTAAAATAGCAAAAGTAATTTTTCTTAAATCAACCCCGCGCTGATGAATCGCGGTCGGTAGAATTTGCTGTTCACGTTCGGCCCAAAAAGTACGGCGCTCAGGGTGGGCTTTTAAAAACTGGATAAACCATTCCGTCCGGCTAGGACCCAAAAGCTCAACGATCGCCCCGCGCGGAATGCCCTCGCTTAAACCTGGGGCCACAAGGGATTCGCGCGGCAGCGTTAAATCGGCGGCGTTAATTAGTAATTTAAGCTCTTTAATTCGATCTGTGGCTGCCATAAATCCTTTGTTTAAAAAGTACTTGCTAGCTCTAGAGATATATGTAGATTATATGTAAGTCAAATGCCAGATTCTTTCTTGGCCTTTCAGCCTGTTTACAGAAATCTGCTTACGTTCTGTACGTACATCTGACACCACTTTCATTGGCCTTTCTTTTGCGTTTACTATTTGTGTTCGATAAAAAACCAAACTAAGGAGTAAATTATGAAATTTTTGACACCAGTTTTTGCCGCTTTAGTCAGCTTAACAATCACAACCGCAGCTCTTGCGCAGAACCAACCTTACGATCCAGCACGCCAAGCTGAAATCGATGCACGCAATAACAACAACCCCTATGCGCCACCTTATATTACTCCTGACCACAGACCACCACCTCCAGGATATAATCCCGGTTATGGCGACTACGGACCTAATTACACACGCCAATGGCGCGACTACGGAACTACTCGTGTACCAAAATTAATTTCACAAGACGTTACAATCGATGTGCGTGGACAGCT
>JAYTHR010000137.1:0-16764 GCA_043732425.1 Bdellovibrionales bacterium | reverse complement strand
AGCCTAAATTCACTAAACGTCCCTTAGCTAACACCACAATTTCACGACCATTTTTCAACGTGTGAATATCCACTTGCGGCTTCACTTCACGCACTTTTGAATTCTTATTTAACCAGGCCATATCGATTTCAATATCGAAGTGTCCGATGTTGCAAACAATCGCGTTATCTTTCATTTTCATGAAATGCTTTTCAGTGATGATATCGCAGCAACCCGTTGCCGTTACAAAAATATCAGCCATTGAAGCCGCTTCATCCATCGTCACAACTTGAAAACCTTCCATCGCCGCTTGCAGCGCGCAGATAGGATCCACTTCCGTAATTAAAACGCGGGCTCCGAGACCCTTCACAGAAAACGCAGAACCTTTTCCAACATCTCCGTAACCTGCAACCACAACCACTTTTCCTGCCAACATCACGTCCGTTGCGCGTTTTAAGCCATCCGCTAATGATTCGCGGCAACCGTACAGATTGTCAAATTTTGACTTCGTCACGGAATCATTCACGTTGATCGCCGGTAATTTTAATTTACCAGAACGTAACATCATTTCTAAATTATGAACGCCGGTTGTTGTTTCTTCAGATAAACCAATTAAGTTTTTAAGTTCTTTAGCAAAACGGGGCTCGTGCATCATGTTGGTTAAATCACCACCATCATCCAAAATCAGATTAAATCCTTGCGATCCCCAACCAGTGATCGTTTGTTCGATGCACCAATTAAAATCTTCATCATTCAAACCTTTCCAGGCAAATACGGGGATACCCGCAGCAGCCATGGCGACGGCAGCATGATCTTGAGTTGAATAGATATTGCACGACGACCAGCGAATCTCGGCACCTAAGTGAGTCAACGTTTCAATCAATACAGCAGTTTGGATCGTCATATGCAAACAACCCGAAATGCGAGCGCCTTTGAGCGGTTGTGATTTTCCGAATTCTTTTCTTAAGGCCATTAAGCCCGGCATTTCTTTTTCAGCGATCTGAATTTCTTCACGACCCCAGCGCGCTAATTCCGCGAAAACTTTTGGATCGTTCATCGCTTCTTTGCAAACCGCATAATCTAATTTTTTAGTATTTGTTTTAACTAACGGCTTCAACGCGGGCTTAACTGGTAAAACAGATTTATTTTTAGGTTCAGCTTTCAGCTGAGATTTAAGTTGGGCTTTGTTCATTTTTGCCATTTTGGTGTCCGTTCTTTTGTCGTTAGTCGTTCTCATATTTTCCTTCGTAGCATTTAAGCTAGCGTTAATATTTCGTAACCCGTATCTGTCATTAATATTGTATGTTCAAACTGCGCAGAAAGTTTTCCATCTTTAGTCTCGTAATATTTAATCGAAGATCCTGGAATTGTAAACTCTGTAAACTCATCCGTTCCTTCGTTCACCATCGGTTCCACAGTGAAGCAGGTCCAGGGAATAAACTTTTCACCTTTACCGCGTTTACCGAAGGCGGGAACAAAAGGTTCATCGTGAAAAACCCGTCCGATGCCGTGACCGCCGATTTCTTTGATCGTCGAGTAGCCTTTTCGGGTGACGAACTTATTCGTTTCAAAGCCGATGTCTCCGGTAAAGCCGCCTGGTTTAATGGCTTCAATTCCGATCATCATGGCTTGATATGCGCACTGAACTAAATCAGCGGCAACAGGACTTACTTTCCCAACCATGATTGTTTTTGAGGTGTCGCCAAAAAAACCATCTTTTTTAACAGTCACGTCGATATTAACGATATCGCCTTCTTTGATCACGTAAGGCCCTGGCAGACCATGACAAACAACTTGATTGGGCGAGATGCATGTGGAGCGTGGATATCCGTGGTAACCGATACAGGCCGACACACTACCGATTTTTAAAGTGTAGTCGTCAGCAATCTGATCTAGCTCTAAAGTTGTGATTCCGGGTTTAACGAATTTTTCGGTGTGAGCTAAAACTTGTGCAGCCATCTTACAGACATGCTTCATTTTGACGATTTCAGCGGGGCTTAACGGTTTTACTGGCATAGACGATAATATAAATGAAAAAAACCCTTAAAGCTAGAGCCTTAAGGGTTCGTCAATCCACTTATCGAGGATTTAAATAAGCCTAGGGCTTACTTTAAATGCTTAGAAACAAGCTTAGTCATTTCGAACATAGAAACTTGGTTTTTGCCGAAAATTGGCTTTAATTTGTCGTCAGCGTTGATGTTACGACGGTTCTTAGAATCTTGAAGATTGAACTTCTTGATGTAAGCCCATAATTTTTTAACAACTTCAGTACGTGGGATTGGAGTTGCTCCGATGACTGCTGCAAGAGTTGCAGAAGGTGTTAAAGCTTTCATGAAAGCTGCATTTGGCTTACGCTTAGTAGCTGTCTTTTTTGCTGGAGCGGCTTTTTTTGCTACTGCTGCTGCTGCTGCTTTAGGAGCTGCTTTTTTTGCTACTGTTTTTGTAGCTGTCTTTTTTGCTGCGGCTTTTTTAGGAGCTGCTTTCTTTGCTGTTTTTGCTGCCATGGTATCCTCCGTTAAGGTTGGCTATTTGTTTTTTCTCATTCTTACTTTAGTCCCAAGACTAAAATCCAATGAACACAGTCTAAGGCTAAGTTTTTTGTTTTGTCCAATAGAAAAATACAAATAATTCATTTTTTTTCAAATTTCCCTCGGGAAAATCGATTTTCTCCTCGAGAAAAAGCCTTTTTTTCAGGAAAAACAGTCGATTTCCCCTCTGAAACCAGGCTTTTTGCGAGGGAAATTTAGCAAAAACAAAGTTCTAGCCTCTTGGAAATCGGACGTTTCCCGAAGAGAAATGCATGAAAACCAGTGATGACTTCGCATCAATCCTAGAACAAATCATCGATTCTGGTCCTGCGTTCTCAGCTCCCAGTAAGGGAAGTAACTCAGTGAAAACATCGTATTCTGCAGGCTGGGAAAGTGCACTTGACCCCTTCGGCTTGTCCGAGCTCATAGGGAAAACGTCCGTATTTCCAAAAGCGAAAAAGAAATATGTTTCGACCTTCGTTCGCCCCGCTCATGCATTTAATGCTGAACAAAAACAAGCGTTTGAACAATTGCAGTCGTGGGCAACTGACTTAAAAAGTAATTTTTCAAAAGCCGAATTGCGCTCGCAGTACCGAAAGGCCGTGCTGAAAACTCATCCAGACCAGGGTGGTTCGAGTGAAAATTTCTGGGCGGCAAAAAAAAGCTATGAATTATTAAAATCGTTAGTTACAAATAACTGTGAGCCAAGCCGATATTCTACTGTGCACCCTTAATTCGACTTACCAGCATGCGGCCTTTGGTCTTCGCTATCTCTTAGCTAACATGGGTCCCTTGAAAGACCGGACCACCATTTTGGAATGGACGATCAAGGAAAATCCCCGGGTGATTGTTGAAAAAATTTTACTCTGCCAGCCGCAAATTGTCGGTTTTGGCGTGTACATCTGGAACACGACCGAGACTTTGCAGGTCATCGCCACACTTAAAAAAGTAGCTCCGCACATTATTATCGTGTTGGGCGGCTCCGAAATTTCCCACGAAACCGAGACTCAAGAGCACCTCAAATGGTGCGATTTTGTACTCAAAGGCGAAGCCGATCTTTCGTTTCCCTTATTTTGCAAAAACTATTTAGAGCTGGGACTCAAGCCAGAAACACAGATTGTCTCTTCAGCACTGCCCGACATTAAGACTCTACAAACTCCGTATGATCTTTACACCGATGATGATATCAAAAACCGCATCATCTACGTCGAGGCTTCGCGGGGCTGTCCTTATAAGTGCGAGTACTGCCTTTCTTCCTTAGACAAATCTGTCCGCAGCTTTGATCTGCCGCAATTTTTAACTTCCATCAAAACACTGATGGACCGCGGAGCGCGGACTTTTAAATTTGTCGATCGCACGTTTAATCTTTCCCCCACGACGTCGTGCCAGATATTAACATTTTTTTTAGAATATATTCATTTAGGACTGTTTCTCCATTTTGAAATGGTTCCCGACCGTCTACCGCCAGAGATCAAAGAACTGATTCAACAGTTTCCCGAGGGCTCGTTACAGTTTGAAGTTGGTATTCAAACCCTGAATCCCGAAGTCGCTGCGAACGTTTCCCGAAAAAATGACTTAATGAAAGTAGAGCAGAATTTTAATTATTTAAGAACCTCAACAAAAGTTCACACCCATGCGGACTTAATCGTGGGGCTTCCCGGTGAAACGTTGGAAAGTTTTGGTGCAGGTTTTGATCGCTTAGCCGTCATGGGCCCGGATGAGATTCAAGTGGGAATTTTGAAACGCTTGAAAGGCACACCCATTGCCCGGCACGAGAAGACATTTCAAATGATCTATTCCAATTTTCCGCCGTTTCAAATTTTAAGTACTTCGACGATGGATTATATTACTTTACAAAAAATGAACCGCTTCGCCAAGTTCTGGGATCTTTATGCGAACAGCGGAAATTTTAAATCCTTTATGGCCTGGTTTAAAGAAAATAATTCTGAGAAATCTTTTTTTTGGAGTTTTTTTAACTTTTCAGAATTTTTATCCGCACGCTTTACCGAAACCCATAGCCTGTCGCTGATTAGCTTAGCCGAACAAGCCTGGCTTTATCTTTTAGAAAAAAATGTTTCTGAAGCCGAAGCTTCTCGGTTGATTGAAGCTGATTTCTGTTTCGGGATGAAGCGACGTGATTTACCGCATTTTTTAAAGCCTACAGCTAAAGTGAACCAGGACTCCGCCCCTGTTGAACTGAATAAAAAAAATAAACGCCAATTACAGCATATTTTAAATTAATTGATTTTCACGTTAATGAATTACTTGTAACCTAGGTTAAGTTCTTGAAGTGCTTTCTTGTAAGCCTGCTGAATGGTTTCTTTCTCAGCAGGAGAAAGTTTTAAACCCTGGGCTTCGGCGATATGAAGCTGGGCCGTGCCACTGCCAGGTTGCTTAGCCCCTTTTATGGCGACTGAAAAATTAAGTCCTTCTAATCGGCGCTGATCTAACTTTCCGAATAATGACGTTCGTAATTTCTTTTCTATGTCTTCACCTTGTTTAGCGACTAGATCTTGAAATTCTTGCGGGACGCCGCGCACATCACTAAATCGTAACCGACCCTCTTCGCCCCCCTGGGTGACGGCATCCGTAAACTTTTTAGATTCTGCCTCTGTGATGGATCGATTCTTTAAGAAAGCTTTGCAGCCATCCCCAGAACAAACGACCTGGGCATTAGCGTCCCCGGTAATATCTTTGAATTTTTTTTCAATTGTGGCTTTACGATTGAATATTTCGGCAGTTAGCTTTTCTTCCCCGGCCCGTGTCGTCAGCAGAAAATCTTCGACGCCTTTACTACTTACAAATGCCTGAGCCGAAGTGGCCTGCAGATGATCAGCACCTAGGCCAATCATATCAATCGAGATTCCACCATGAGGCGCTTCCGACAGTGTCGCAAATTGGCGTTCCGTATTTCTAAGCCCCGGAGAAAAAGCATCCACTTTTTCATAGTACTGATTCAGTTGCTGAAAAGTTTTGTCGCCGAGAGGCTGTAAACCGAATTTTTTTTCAATCAGTGACTTGGCCAATTCGGGAGTCTCTTTATTTTTGCGTAGAATTTCAAAAACATCCCGATTTAAATTTGCTTCCGCTAAGTTTTTAGAAGTCACCACCGAGGTGTCTTTAAACGCACTGACTAAATCAGAGCGTAATTTCTGGCCCTGGTTAAATTCTGACTTCACCCAGTTCTGAAAATCTTGGTTCTTAGTCCCATCAACAAAAAGATTTCCACCGTTATTCTGGCGCGCATACTTCGCCGCCAAATTAGCCATATCATCACTTGAAGCTAAAGAGGCTTTAAACCATGCGCCAGGTTGGTCAGCTTCACGAACGAGTTTATTTTTTATAACGTAATCGGCGAAGTCGCGATTGACCTCTTCGGTTGTTTTCTGCAGCCGTCCACCAATGTCTAATCCGGGGATCTCATCATAGGCTAAGCGTAAGGATTTAAAATCTGAAAACTTTTGAAACTGAAAACCTGGACTCGTCTTACGAATATCAGCTTCAAGTGTTTTAAGCTTCGTGAATTGCATCTCTTTGTACGCGTTGGTTAGGGCCGTGACGTACTCTTCATCTTTAAACATTTTATCATTCATTTGTTTCAGCATGGAATTTTCAATCGTTAAATTACGCTGAGTGCTTTTCGGGTTCGAGATAAATGTCAGCCAAGTTTCATTCTCAGCCTTAGACGTTAAATTTTTCTGTGCAAAGGCTGCGACCAGTTCTTTTTTAGGTTCGCTGGATTCGGCGATACGCACCCAGCCGTCTGCCGAGCGACGTTCGCCTAAGCTTGCAGCCTGAGACGCCAATTCAGAACTCACTTGCTTACCTGACTTTGCGAGCCTAAGTGGAATGGCTCTTTCGATAAAAATGCCGCTCAGAACATCGGATAAAACCTGACATTGCAATCGCTTTTTCTCGAAGGGAATATAGCAACTGACATCACGGACATCATGATCAATCTTCGTTTTGACGCTTTCCCAAATGGAACTTAAAGTGATGCCATCTGCTTCACTTAAATGGGCCATCCCTTTAACGGCATCTAATTTTATTTTTCTTTGGCGCGCTTTTTCTACCAGGCCCGGATCGGAATTAAGTTTTTTTTGCATGCGGGCTGAATCGAATTCATTTTTCTTGATCCATAAAAAACTGGCCATATTTTTTTTCTGAAGCTCAGTATCTGTTAGCGACGCGGTGGTCGGCTGTCCTTCAGCTAACTTTCTTTTACAGGCCAATGATTCGTCACAAAGCCGAATCCATTCGTTTCTTGATGCGACTTGATTTAAAACCGCGTGTGTTAAATCTTTCAACAGGCCTGCGAAATCAACTGCAAAGGAAGTTGCGCCTGTGATACATGCTGCCAGGTCATCTTTGACATCCACATTATTTTGCAGGCAAAGGGACATGTAATCACATTTAATGTACTTCCAAGAATCCTGCGGTTTTTCTTTTTCAAAGTTGGGACACTGATTGGAGCTTCGATTGATTTCGCAAATTTGCTTTTGAGCTTTCAAAAATTCAGGAACCGTGGGGCATTTTTTTGTTTCATACCGTTCGCAGTTTAGTTTGAACTGCAAATCAAGAATATGAGTCTGCGAATGTTCAGGAAAAGAAAATTCTCTAGCTTGCACCAGAAAACTAAGTAGATTAAAAATGCAAAAAAGATAACGAATCATGCTGCGCATAGACCTCGTTATCTTTTCGGTTTTTAGCAGGTAAATCCAACCTAGACCTGAGCCTAGTTTGTCTTCGAATTTTGATCGTAAAACTAAGCCGCTTTTGAGTTACGAGGCTTGCCTCGGTTAAGTTACCAGCTTGTTTCGATTAAGTACCGAGGCTAAGTCAGCTCTAAGCCACGACGCTAGGCCTCGATCATCCTGTAACGAATGCGTTTCGGAATGGTATCTTCGCCCATGCGCTTTTTACGATCCTCTTCGTACTCGGAATAACTTCCCGGATAGAAAAAGACTTTCGAATCGCCTTCAAAGGCCATGGTGTGCGTGCAGACGCGGTCTAAAAACCAGCGATCATGGGAAATCACAATCGCAGATCCGCCGAATTCATTGAGCGCTTCTTCCAAAGCGCGCATCGTATTCACATCGAGATCGTTTGTTGGTTCATCTAAAAGAAGTAAATTAGCCCCTTCTTTTAAAATTTTAGCTAAGTTCACGCGATTTCTTTCTCCGCCGGAAAGTGTTCCCACTTTCTTTTGCTGATCACTTCCTGAAAAGTTAAACCAACTGACATACTGTCGGGCATTGATTTCTCTGCCGCCCAATTGAAGCACATCTTGACCACCGGAAAGTTCTTCGAAAATAGATTTGTTCGGATCCAGAGTTTCACGCGATTGATCGACGTAGGCGATTTTTACGGTTTCACCGACTTTAAACGTTCCTGAATCTGGTTTTTCTTTTCCGGTGATCATTTTAAAAAGAGTTGTTTTACCGGCTCCGTTCGGACCAATAACTCCAACGATGGCCCCTCGGGGAATAGTGAAGTCCACTTGATCTAATAAAATTTTCTTTCCGTAGCCTTTCGTGACGCCTTTTGATTCAACAACGATATCACCCAGCCTAGGACCTGCCGGAATGTAGATCGACATTTCCTGCAGTTTTTCGGCAGACGGTTCTTTTAAAAGATTTTCATAAGAAGAAATACGCGCTTTTGATTTTGACTGGCGGGCTTTCGCACCTTGACGGATCCATTCTAATTCGCGCTCGAGTGTCTTTGCTTTTTTACTCGAACTTTGCTGCTCTTGAGCCAAACGTTTGTCTTTTTGCTCTAGCCACGACGAGTAATTGCCTTTCCATGGAATTCCTTCACCGCGATCTAGTTCCAATATCCAACCAGCTACGTTATCTAAGAAATAACGATCATGGGTCACGGCAATAACGGTTCCGGGAAATTTACTTAAATAGTTTTCTAACCAGCCGACAGATTCCGCATCCAAGTGATTCGTAGGCTCGTCCAAGAGTAAAATATCCGGATCACTTAAGATCAAACGGCACAAAGCCACGCGGCGTTTTTCACCACCGGAAAGTTGAGCCACATTCAAATCACCCTCTGGACAACGAAGAGCATCCATCGCCAATTCAATTTTCTGATCGACTTCCCAACCACCCAAAGCTTCGATTTTTTCCTGTAAATCACCTTGTTTTTCGATCAACTTATTCATTTCGTCCGGATCTAAATCAGGATCTGAAAATTTGTCGTTAATCGCATTATAGTCCTTCATCAGTTTTGGCAATTCGCCCATCCCTGAGAAAATATTTTCTTTCACGGTCATTGACTCATCTAAATGCGGTTCTTGTTCGAGGTAGCCGACTTTCATTTTTTTAGCGGGAAAGGCTTCCCCTAGAAATTCGGTGTCAACTCCGGCCATAATTTTTAGCAACGATGATTTACCCGATCCGTTCAAACCCAAAACGCCGATTTTCGCGCCGTAAAAATAAGACAGGTAAATGTTTTTTAAAACATAGCGATTAGGCGGGTAAACTTTCGACACGCCCTTCATGGTATAAATAATATCTTGAGACACGCTGAAACCTCTTTTTTTAATTACATTTTAAGTTGAATGTTAGAATGATGAACAGTAGCATTACATGTATAGATGAGCAACACGAACGACAGCACACCCAAACCGCCCTCAGCGAAGAGCAAACGCTGGACTTTTATTCAAAATGATCTACACGATGCCTTAAATACCTGGGATGAGCTTGAAAAGAATCAGGCGCCGCTGAGCCGCGAAGAAGAACAACTGGTTAAAATTAAATCAATCATCAATCAGCTGAAAGAAAAATTAGACCAGTTTTAGGTTTTAAGAATCGGATTCAAATAGTAAAAGCCTGAAGCCCGTAACTCAAAAGCAAACAGCCAGCATACAGTCAAAATTTTGAAAAAACCGGCTTTCGCCCTGCTCGACGGCCGGCGCAAATCAATGCGGCCGTTAACATCGAAAGACTCCATTCACTTTGTTCTTCGAAGCACTTGGGCGATGGGGTCTGACAGCTTTTTAGCTAGGCGTAACCGAAGCAAGATAGATCAAATTATCAACCGCTTTGCTAAAAAATTCGGAGTGCGTATTTATCAAAGAGCTATTAATTCAAACCATCTGCATTTGCTTCTACGAATAACTAACCGTCGGCTCTACCGATCATTCATCAAAGCTGCCTCAGGCCAAATTGCAAGCCATGTGATGGGTCAACAATCATTCCCAAATTTTTCCAGAACACGAAAAAAATCAGTTGCGGGCGATGGGCCAAAAGCTTCAATCGGGCGACTGCACAATACAAAAAGTAATGAAGGCGAAACTGGCGAGGGAAATGCTAATGCGAACACAGGCGTCGCTATAAAAAAGAACGAGGGGTTTTGGGAATTTCGACCATTTTCACGAATCGTGAACTGGGGTAAGGACTTTAAATCATGTGTAAAATATTTGAAGCAAAATGTTTTGGAGGCTTTTGGGGTTGTAGTGTATCGACCTCGGAAAGATCTCTACGCGGCATGGATGAAAAGCACGGCATGAAGTTTAAGTCCCGGTCAATTCTATTCACGCAGTTGAAGGATTGGCATAATCTATGTATTTGAAAACAGCATGAAACCACTTAAGAGGTTTCATGCTGTTTTCAATATTTTCCCTGGCCTTAAATCTAATGGGTTGCATTCCCCGTTTGGAAAAAGTGGATTCTTAAGTCCTACCGACGAACACTGTAAATGCCGAAACCTTACTGTCTAAAATTTCTACGGGACAGCAATCGGTAACTTATTTAAATCAACTCAGGAGTTCGGGTTTTCAAGTAGAATACTTCTTTGCAAGTACAGCCGAAATTCTTTCCGTGAACGGACACAGTGGGGGCGGGTTTAGCAGAACTGGCGCTAAAATTCGAATTTATATTAATAGTAATCTTAGCGAGTCAGAAAAAGCTCATGTTATTGCTCACGAGTTAGTGCATATTGCAGACGACTTTGAAATAGATCAATCCCTCAAAAATTATTTTTCAATTTCTGCAGCAGCTAAAGATTTTATTACGAATCATAAAGCAAACGGAATTCAAAGCTTCGACGAAAAAGTAGTCTCTTATGTTTTAGGAACGTTGTTTTGCGCTGAGGCCCGGGCCTATACTAAAAATCAGAACTTAGCGGAACAGGGCCTAACGACTACGGTTGCCAACCACGGTTCGGAATTAAGTCAGTTGATAGATCAAAATTATATTCAGCAATTTGGAACTTCTTATGGTAATTCAACAGAACAAATGAAAAATTGGTGCTTAGAGCGCAACTCAATGAGTGAAATACAAAGTGCCCTTGTTTGGTAGTGTTTGGTAGTTGGATTTCACCGCGGGAGATAGTCACTCGGTTTAAACTTCCGTTGAACCTTTGGCCTTTATCTCTAAAGCATGTAGGCCCGAAGTAAATTCCTCTTTTAGCAAATCCATGATCATTCGCTGCCGATCGATTCTTGATTTTCCGTTAAACAAATCACTGACGATCGTCAGTTTGTAATGAGTTTCACCGGTAAATCCAGCTGAGCCCAGGTGTTCCACATGAGTGGCGTGCTTGTGGCTGTCATTTTTAAGTTCGATATGCACAGGATCTAAAGACTTCATCTGCAGTAATATCCGCTGTTCTCGGTTCATCATTTTATCTTCTCTATATTTTCTTTTTTAAAGTTTCAAACTGAGCTTTAGCGGCTTCAAAACCTAATTTTGCTAAATTAAGTACACCTTTTTCTTCTAGCTTTTTTTCAATTTGCTTTGCTTTTTGTAAAGCCTGTGAAGCCACCATATCCGCTAAAGGGTGCGGTAATCCGATATTTTTGAAATCACCGTCAGTTTTCCACTGGTGGGTGACTTCGGTCGCTAAAGTTTCAGCCGTTTCGAAAGCTTTTGGTATCTGTGACCTAACGACATCGCTGTAGGGAAACTCAATTGTAACTTTTTTCTTATCACTATTCGTTTCTGTTTGCTTTTCGTCGGCATCAGACTCAGGGGGCATTTCTTTGTTGTCTTGAATCATTTTAACCTCTATACACCTAGGCTATCATGATTCAAATCGTTCAGGAAAATAAATTCTTTATCGTTCTTAATAAACCATCGGGCGTCAGCGTCCATAATGAAAAACCATCTTTGGTTGAGTTTTTAGAAGAAAATAACAAACCTCTGCATTTTGTCAGTCGCCTGGACCGCGAAACTTCGGGCCTGATGGTGATCGCTAAGGATCCCGAGATGCATTCAGAACTAGCCGAATCTTTAGATCAAGGCGATAAAACCTACCGAGCCCTTCTTCGTGGGCCCTGGAAAGGTAAAACCAAGGAACTGGATTGGTCGTGGCCCTTATCAGACAAAGCCGAAGGGCGCTTTAATCCTCAGGGAATAAAAGCAGACCGCGTCGAATGCCAAAGTCATGCGATTTTAGTAAAAACAAATAAATATTTTAGTGAAGTGCTTGTTAAACTTTACACCGGCCGCCAGCATCAAATTCGGAAGCATGCCGCCCTAGCTGAACAGGCTATTGTGGGCGATAATCGGTACAATGAAAAAAAATATAACCAAATGATCGAACAAAGATACGCGATGAATCGACTATGGCTTCACTGCGAAAAACTTGATTTTGAATTCCGTGACAAGCAATACAACTACGAAAATAAACTCAACTTAGAGATGTTTTTTAAATAAATCCTGCTTCGTGTTTCCAGCTTCAATTTTCTTAATCAGATTCTGCAAAAGTTTTTTTAGCCAAAGTGGATTAGAAGCTAAGATATCATATATTTTATCGGCCTCAAATTGAATCAATTCAACGTCGCTGGTGGCGATCACGGAGGCTGAATGAAGTTTCGAAGAAGCCAGATGCGCCATTTCGCCGACAAAATCTCCGGGCCCCAGTTCAGCTAGTAGCTTAATTCACCGACCTTCCGTTTTGATCGCGTTTAATGTCCCGCTTTTAGCTAAGTAGCTATAGGGCTCAAAAGTCCCCTCAGTTAAAATCAAATCGTCTGTTTTTCTGGAAATTAAAGCATGCATCGCAAAATCCCTTGATTCATGAACCTGGCTTAAAGTTGACCTTATTAAAGTGAACTTAAAATTCAACGCTCATTTTGAACTTAAAAACTAAGTGGAATTCTTATTGTTATGACCGAGTTTACTTAAGAAATCACTGACAAGAGTATCGCGAGCTTGACCCGACACTGGCCGAGCTCCCAGTTCGTAAAAAGAATAAAGTGATTTCGAGGTCTCCGTTAAAAACCGTGAGGCAAAAACGGGCTTAATCGTTCCCATTTTTTTTCGCTGTCGACAGTAAGTCAAAATCAATTTTTGCTGCGCTCGTGTGATTCCGACGTAAAAAAGTCTGCGCTCTTCATCGATATCTGAGCCCAGCCGTTTATGCGGAAGCAAATCTTCTTCGACACCGACAAGCATGACCGCCGGGAATTCTAATCCTTTACTGGCGTGAAACGTCATCAGCTGAACTTGATCTTTTCGCTTATCGTCGTTAGTGTCATCACGAAGTAACATCGCATCGACAAATTCTTTTAAAGCCACGATCGAAAGGTCTCGCTTCGTTAAAAAGGATTCTAAGATGCGGCCAACAATTTCTATAACCTGCCACTTACGATCAAATAATAATCCGTCATTAGCCGTCTGAGATAAGAAATCACGATAGCCAATTTCTCGGACTAAATTTTGAAAACGATCAGAAACCGTAGCCCCAAGACTAGTGTCATCTAAAATACGCTGCGGAAAAACCCAAAGCCATTTAAGAAACTGTTCGATGGTTTCACCTTGTTTTACCGGAACACCCACGTCAGCCCACTTTTTACACGCCGTCAAAAAATCAACTTTATGGTCTTTGGCATAATCCGAAATTTTTTCTATGGTCGTCTCGCCTAAGCCCCGTGGTGGCGTGTTAATTATTCGGCGCAGGCTCACTTCATCGGGTAACAAAGCTTGCTTTAGATAAGCTAACCAATCTTTGGCTTCTTTTCTTTCAAAAATAGATGTTCCGCCTGAAATCTCATAGGGAATATGCGCTCGCCGCAGCGAGCTTTCGATAAAAGCCCCTTGCGTGTTCGAACGGTATAAAATGGCAACATCGGAATAATTAAAATTATTTTGCTTTAAAGTTTGAATTTCTCGAAGAACGAAATCAGCTTCCTCGTCCTCATTCTCTAAGACGAAAACTTCGGGTTTTTCAGAATCTATATGCGTCTTCGTCGAACGTAATATCTTCCCATGGCGTTTCGCATTTTTTGAAATCACTTCGTTACCAAGATCTAAAATAGAGCTCACCGAGCGGTAATTTTTTTCTAACTTTACGACTTTGCAATTCTTATGATCAGAAGGAAAATTTAAAATATTCGCGATCTGCGCGCCCCGCCAGCCATAGATTGACTGATCATCGTCACCGACAACCGTTAAATTTTTGTGTTCGTCGGCCAAAAAAGCGACTAATTTCATTTGCTCCGAATTAGTGTCCTGAAATTCATCGACCATAATTTGGGAAAACTGATTCTGCACTTTTTGCAAAACTTCAGGATGTTTTTTAAATAATTTCAGGGGTTCTAATAATAAACCTTCAAAATCAGTGACTCCATACAGAAGTAACTTTTTTTCGTACTTAGGCGTTAAGACTTCCGCCAGTTCATGGTATTCATCTAAATGCCCTGGAGGTATTTTTTTTCCAGCGCGCAGGATATTCACTAAGTTTAGTAATTTATCGGCATCAAATTTTTCTTTGGTCGAATTTTTAACTTCTTTAATCAGCTCTTTAATAATTGACTGAGAATCGGATTGATCAAGGACTCCAAAATTGGGTGATAGACCTAAATAGTGATAATTTTTTCGAAGTAGTTGCAGGCCAAACGAATGAAACGTACCCGCCACTAAACCTTTTGCCAGTGGCCCTACTCTGTCTTGCACGCGGTGTTTTAATTCGCGTGCGGCTTTATTCGTAAACGTCAAAACGCAGATTTGACCGGCGTAAGCCACTTTTTCGTCAATAAGACGCCCAGTTCTAGAAACTAGAACGGTGGTCTTACCCGAACCCGCCCCTGCTAAAATAAGCAAAGGGCCGTGATTGTGATTAACCGCTTCAATTTGTTCGGAGTTAAGGCCTTTAAGCCAATCCATTTTCATCTACTTTAAAGAATTAACTTAAGCCTGAAGAATTGAATTTAAACTTTATTGTGCATTAATGTTTTGATCTCAGATTCAAAAAGAACATCCATGCGATCCGATTGAACCGATTTCACGTAGCCCGTTCCAAAAGTAGAATGATCAATTTTTTGATTCACTTCAAATTTTGTTTTGATGCTGAAAGGAATTCCTTTTTCAGTTCCGCGGTTGGTATTTAAAGCTTGAAAATCATCTGCAGGTGTTGATTTACGTGCTCGCGTGGTTTTTTTAACGCCGGTTGCTGTTGCTTTTACTTTTTTTGCCATAGAGCCTGCCTTTGGTAGGGTGTATGTTTTATTACTTTTACAAACTTCGCATTGAATTTTCGCCGACGACGATGACGTGTGCGTTAGCACCGTATGGTAGCGATCGGCTCCACATTTCTTACATGCGGTGAAAAAACTTTTGGCAACTGGGGGTAACGTGACTTGAATTTCGTTCATATCTTATCCTT
Source organism: Bdellovibrionales bacterium (assembly GCA_043732425.1). GTDB lineage: Bacteria > Bdellovibrionota > Bdellovibrionia > Bdellovibrionales > Bdellovibrionaceae > Pseudobdellovibrio. Next base: position 1,636 of record JAYTHR010000137.1, on the reverse strand, counting down.
GTTTTAAGCTTGTTTTAATCGATAAATGGTTAAGGGATCCCGTAGACCTTTGTGAGCAATATCGCCCGCATTTAAATAAAAAGGCCCTTCGTTATTTTGTATTCTTTGCTGCATCTGAATCATCGATTCCTGATTATTGGGTTCAATTAGGTAGTCCGTTTTTCCGTAGCGCTCTAAAAACGCCAGGTCTTGTTCCTTGGTAAAAAACTTTTCCCAATTGTCGGCTTTCACTTCGCAGCGATAAGTCATCGTCTTCGCGTGGGTGTGTAGCGGAGCATAACTGCCAATCATTTCTAACGGTCCATAGTGCGAATGCAACTTGAGTGAAGGGCTTCCCCACTGAGTCATGCCAGAGCACTGGTCGACATTCGCATACCACAGCGCAAAAGCTTTCGATAAAAATCCCAAGCCGTAAAACTGTTCGTCTTTTGGCAATAACGAATTGACCGAGCACAGATCATAAGCGACCCATTCTCCTTTGTGCATCGTGGGAATAATAATGAATAGAGATAAGGGACACCATTCGTTTTCTTCAGAATAATTTAAAATCGTTTTTATTTTTTGCGGTAATTTACTGGTCCGCCCCGCGTAGCCCGCAATAAAGCCCGGCATGGCTGCACAGTCATAAAAAACCCAGCGCGGAATAGCTAGATCCTGATGACCGAAGGCTTTCCACTCAATTTGGTAAATCGCTTCGGCAAAAGGAAGCTCATTTAAATTTAATGGATTTTTATAGATCGGCTCTTGATTAAACCAATCGATATTATGGCGCGTTCCCGGATTCTGAATTTTATTTTCTGGACGCACGAAAACATAAGGCCTGATGTCGTCAGATCCTAACCAACTTACTTTTTCTAGAAGCGAGTTTTTAGCTGCCAAATTATTTATTCCCTAACGGACTGATCATAGTTTCGGGCCGCACAACTTGGTCAAACTTTTCAGCTGTTAGTAAACCCAGATTAACGGCTTCTTCTTTTAAAGTCGTTCCGTTTTTGTGAGCAGTCTTCGCAATTTTAGCCGCATTATCATAACCAATAATCGGATTTAATGCAGTCACCAGCATCAAGGAATTTTCTAAGTGCTTTTTAATTTGAGTTTTATTTGCGGCAATGCCGTCGACACAGTGATCACAAAAACTTTCGCACGCGTCGGCTAGTAAACGGATTGAGTTCAAACAATTAAAGACAATCACGGGCTTAAAAACATTGAGTTCAAAATGTCCCATCGCTCCGCCGATATTAACTGTGACGTCGTTTCCTAGAACTTGCGCGCAGACCATAGTCATAGCTTCGCTTTGTGTCGGATTTACTTTCCCCGGCATGATCGAAGATCCTGGTTCATTTTCCGGTAGACTTAATTCTCCGAAGCCACAGCGCGGGCCGCTTCCCAACAGTCGGATGTCATTCGCAATTTTCATGAGTGAAACGGCAATTGTTTTTAAGGCGCCGTGCACTTCCACTAAAGCGTCGTGAGTCGCTAAAGCTTCAAACTTATTCGGAGCCGTTACAAAAGGAATCTTAGTTTCAGCGGCAATCGCAGCCGCAGCTTTTACTGGAAATTCAATATGAGTATTTAATCCAGTCCCTACAGCTGTTCCGCCCAAGGCTAATTCATGAAGATGCGGTAAAACATTTTT
>JAYTHR010000136.1:0-1642 GCA_043732425.1 Bdellovibrionales bacterium | reverse complement strand
GCCGCAAGGTTTTTGAAATTAATTCGCGCATTGAATTTTTAAGAAAAGCTTTATACACAATTTCTGAAATTAAATCGATTGATTCTGCCGAGCCCATGTTGAATGAGTTGCTCACGGGTTATAACAAAGTCACTTGGCTTAAAATAGTTGCCGCTTCGGACGCGCCGCATTTTGAATCTGATTTAAATTCGCAGCTGGAATCGACTTTATTTAAGGCAGAAATTAATATTCATTCTAAAATTTATTCTCTTTATTTCTTTAAGGGGGATAAAAGACCTTTTCGTAAAGATGACATTCTTTTATTTAAAAAGCTCAGTGAGACTTTACAGATCAACTTGCTTCGAATCGATAATCTGCAGAATTTAAAAACAAGTGAAAATTTTTTCGACTTAGCTTTCCATTCTTCGCAAAATCCTATTCTAGTTATTGATCAAAATTACCTTGTGCACCAGGCGAATCATGCGGCACTTCAGAAATCAGAAAATAAAAACCAGACTCATTGCTACGAAATATTATTCAATCGTCAGTCAAAATGTGCGGGGTGTTCCCTGGGTCGAGATTTTCAAATTCAGGATGGAAATTCATTTTTCAATGTTCATTCGCAGCCGCTCAGTTTAATGGAACATGAAGATAATCAGTTTTGGGTTCATGTTTATGAAGACTCTACCGAACAGAATTTATATGAGAAAAAAATTAGTCAGTTTGCTCGGTTAGAAGAGCTGGGTCTTATTTCCAGCTCGATAGCCCACGAACTGAATAACCCACTGGGAGGAATTTTATCTTTTTTACAAATTATGAAGATGGAATTGCCGGCGCATCATCCTTTTAGTGCGGACTTAAATATGATGCAGGAAACGGCCCTGCGCATGAAAAAAATTATTGAGGATTTACTTATTTTCTCGCGCTCGCATCAAGAACTTTCTTTGGAACCCGTAGATGTCTATAGCTTGACCCAGGCGGTGGTAGCGCAGTTTGATCTGCAGTTCAAAGTTGAAAAAATTAAGGTATCTTTCAGTGCGCCGAGCGAACCACTGGTCTACCAATTGTCTCGTACGCGGCTTCAGGATTCGGTTAATTTAATTTTGCAGTTTTTTCTTCAAAAATCGATTTTGAAAAAAAATGGTAAACACAGCGCGATTAGTCTAGTCGAGGTCAAAATTACCCAAGATCAAATGAATAGTTATTTATCGTTCGCCTCTAACTTTGGTCCTTTTGAAGATGAATTTAAAACCAAAGACCTTAACCTTTTAGCTATTGAAAAAACTCTAACTGATCAAGGGTTTCAATTATTTATCACCGAGCCCGCTCACGATTGGATTCAGTTATCAATCCTATTCCCGAAAGATTTTACATCTCGATCTTAAGTCCGGAAATAAGCCAGGGCAGCAAGATTTTTGACACCTCTGTCAAAAATTGCATTATTCTTTTATGAGTATCCCGAGCCCACCACGGAAGGAAGGTTCATGAAGTTACCGCGTGTTTTAATTTTAGATGACGAATCCACACTGAGGACCGCCCTTTTTCGTTTGTTAGATCGCAAGGGTTTTCAAGTCATCACGGCCCAAAGAATTGAAGAGGCACGCACTTTTTTAACTCCTGAAAAACCTTTTGATTTAGCAATCATTGATATGAACTTACCCGA
>JAYTHR010000135.1:0-5747 GCA_043732425.1 Bdellovibrionales bacterium | reverse complement strand
TGCACTTCGTATTTAAAGCAGAATGTTTTAGAGGCTTTGGGATTTATCCCCTACACGACAAGAAAGAAGTACTATGCGAAATGGCTGATTCAGACTGTGCCTCATATCACTCAGCGCTCAACGGGATGGACCTCGAAACTGAATAAAAGGACATAACCCACAAATCGCAGAATGAGTCATTTTACCTAGATAATCTTTAGGCAATGACGTATTTTTTATAGTAAAAAATGTTTCATACGGATTGTATTTCTTGGCAAGAGGGACAAGATTTGCACTAGCTTTCCGGCATATGAAAATAGGTCTTTGGTTTTTGATCAGTCTTTTTTTGGCGTGTACGACCCGGTACACGGTTTCTGACCAGTATTCAGAACTCATTCGCCATTCAGAAACTCAAAACGGACATGCCCGCACGACAGTATTTTTCTTGATCGACGGATTTTCTTTACCACTTTTAAAAAAAGAATTACGACGCCGCAATATTCCCGAAATTCGAAGGCACTTTTTGGGACCGTCGCAAGTGATTTCAGAAGCCTATTCTGCGTTTCCGAGTTTAACTTATACGAATGTCGCCAGTCTTTTAGCTGAAAGGCCCGTCCATCTTTCCGGAGCCTTAGGGAACAGTGTTTTAAATTCTGAAGATGAAGTTGTTCGTTTCGAATCAGTTTTGAATCGCAGTTTCTTTGCCGAAAAATTAGCGGGCCATAACATTTTTAAGCGTTTAGCTAACAAAAGCCAAAAAACGGTCAGTCTTGATTACGGACTAGGAACAGAGGCTAGTGCATTTACCGGAATCGATGGCCTGAAGGCGGGATTAGCTGCCGGATTTAAAGATTATCTTTATCTGGATCAGAAGCGAATTGATTCCTTAGCAAATATACTTTCAGAAAATAAAACCACCGATTGGCCACGATTTATTTTTATCCATTTAATTGGCGTTGATTTCTTAAGTCATCAGCACGGCCGAGACTCTATGCAAGTGGAAGAGTACCTGAAAATGTTGGATCATAGTTTAGGAAAAGTTTTTAATCTTTTAGAGAAAGCGGAACATCAGGGTTATCAAGTGATTTCGATGCTTTCGGCGGACCACGGCTTTGCCGGAGGAATAAAATACCATGTGGAAATCGAAGGCTTAATTCATCAAAGAGACAGCAAAGCCCTGATCTTAAATGAAGGACGCATGGCCGGAATTTATACCCAACAACCGGGAGAAGAATTTCAAAAAAATCTTTTACTGAAAAAAGGAATTGAGATCGTTGCCTACCGTGAAAATGACGAAATTTTTATCCACTCAAAAAAACAAACGGTGCGCCTAAAGCTGAATTCGCAAATCAAGTGTTTTCCAGAATCAAAAGCAGTCAGTTTCGGAAACTGGAAGCCCGTTTGTCCCGAGTCTTTAGATTTTCAAATTCAAAATTTATTTTATCCTCATCTGCTTCCTAATTTAATTTATTATTTTCAGGCTTCTCAGCATCCGAAAATAGTCTTGATTCCTGACGCAACAACGGCCTTTAATAGGATTGATACTGGTTTTCACGGCGGGCCAACGATGGAAGAAACATCAACGCCCTTACTTCTACGGAATGCATTACCTCCAAAAAACAAGCAGGCCCTGCCTATCTGGCAACTTCTTAGTTTTCTTTAGTTTTTTGCATCTTGATTATTAAGGGATGTGCGCCATACTAAGAAGGTGTCTGGTAACTCTGCAGAATCTATTCTATTTCTAGATCAGTCTTTTGAAGTTATGCGTAAAAAAGGGCGCAGGTCGTTATCCATAAAGTTAAAATCTGAAAGTTATAGGATTTACGCGAATCACACATTACCCCAAGACCAAATTCTGGCATTTCTTAATTCAAAAATAAAATGGCTTGAGAGGAATATTAAAGTTATTCAATTGGAAAAAGAAAAAGCCATTAAGCCTCAGTTTAAAGAAGGGGCACTATTACCTTTTCAAGGAGAATTTAAGTATTTTACTTTTTCAGCTTCGCCACAAAAAAAAATTTCCTTTACCGTCGAAGATGGGTTTCTGATCTGTAAAATTCCGCAAAAAAACTATCCTAATTTCAGGGCGGATGAAAACCAAGATAAAATTCATGAGCGGTTAATACAGTTTTATAAGAAGCAGGCTTCAAATATTCTGATTCAGCGCTGCCAATCTTTAGCAGCGAAAATGAGGCTGCTGCCATCAGCTGTTAAAATTCAGACGGCGAAGGGGCGGTGGGGAAGTTGCAATTCAAAAAAAGTTATTCGTTTGAATTGGAAACTCATGGTCTTTCCTCAAGCCCTTATTGACTACGTAATTGTTCACGAATTATGTCATCTTCGATTTTTAAATCATTCTCAAGATTTCTGGAATTTAGTAGAAAACTTTTCTCTGAACTACAGGGAAGCCGAGTTGGCTATTAAGCAGCATGCCGGTTGGACGACTTTTTTAACAAAGTAAATTTCTTTTGAAGTTAGGGCGCAGATATTTTATCAAGTTCAATTTCAGCTTGCTCGATAACGTCTTTTTTAAATTTTGGATCCGACGGGTAAAAAAGATTGCGAAAAAGTTTTGCTACGGAATCTGTAGTTTCGGGATCAGAGGAATTAAACTGAACCAGTTGATTTTCGAGAATTAACCGACGTAAAGATTCCACAGATCCCAAAGTTGTTTGGCTATCTAAAGTTCCAAATTCAAAAGCTATTCCTTTAATTTGGCATTTTAAATTGGATTTACTTTCAAGAAATGTTAGTAGATCCCCCGTAACCTGGTAAAAGTTTTTAGTGTCTCCAAAATCAATTCGATCTTTTGAAAAAATGCGAATAAGTTCAGGGGCGCTAGCCTGCTTCTGGCTATTAGCCAGAAGATGAAGTTTATTTTTTTCTCCATAACCCGTGTGCAAATCGATAACGAAAACAGTCCTGTATTTAGCCATAACATTTTCGTGAAGGTTATTTATAATTTCGGTTTGATACTGCGGAAGCGATCCACCAAAATAAATTCCCTGCGGAAATTCGTACTGCCCCGCTAGAACGGCATGACGAAGAGTTTCTAATGAAAACTGCATGATGAGCCGAAACGCTGAAAAAATAAATTGCAAGCGGCTTAGAATTCCCAATTGAACCGGCGTTTCTGGATTCAGGAAGGTTTTAATCTGTTGGTAGGCCGGGTTCTTTGAATTAAATAATTTTGGATCGGTCACAAAATTGCGATTAAGATCAATATTATTTTCGTTCACACGGCGGTTATTTTTAAAACCAAACGGATTCAGGGCGTGAACAAAAAGGTAATCCGAGCTGGGGTCTGCCAAAACCTTTTTATCCAGCATCCAGCTTTGCAAAGCCGAACCCACGTAGCCTTCGATGCCGTGGATTCCGGAAATGATCACTTTCAAGTTCGTATTTTTTTGGAGGGACTGAACCCATGCCACATCAGTTGTTAAATCGCCGGCGCTGATCGAGGCGAAAATGGATTCCGTCAGCCGTAAATTGGGCTGCTGTTTTAAGCTTTTCACCTGCTGGCGAAACTGCCAGCGGGCGTCGTCATAGGTTTCTTTAAAATAGTCTAGTTTCGTGTTTAAATTTTTCTCGGGTGCGGCGGCAAAAGCAAGGGGTACGGCCAGCAGTGCCGCGCAAAAGACGAGAACTTGTTTCTGCTGATTGAGGTGCCTGTCATAAAAGTTCCGAAGTGCACCAGGTCTGCGGTTCATAGCGATCGAACTGCTGATGGAATAAAAGGAACTAAATATCCAAATAATTTATTATAGACTTTTGCCTGCTCGGATTCCATATGGATTATTTCGACACCTAGGCCTGGGGGTATGTTGACCTTACCGGGATTTTGTATCCAGCGAACAATACCTGAGCCAATAAAAATCAATTGTTCGGGTTTACGGACCTGGATTGAAAATGTCACTACAGTCCCTTTTTCAGGCGGCGCGAAAGCGTGCGAAATAAAAAAACCCCCGCGCCCAAAAAGAACGGATTTATCTTTATACAAATCTTCAAAGGTATTACCAATTTTTTCAATATTAAGTAGGCGTCGGCCACTGGGTGGGGGCTGCGACCATTTCGCTTCGGGTGTCAGAAGGCATTTTTGGATGGCCGTTCGCACCGCTTGATGATCAAAGGGTTTGGTAAACTTTCCTTCAGCCCCGAGATGATATATTTCTTCATTCAGCAAATCCGAAAACCCGGACATGAATAGAAAGCTTGGACTGATGGCGTTTCGGACTTTTAACTTTTTAATAAGTTCAATGCCGTCGCCATCGGGCATGCGCACGTCCGATAGGATAAGGTTATAAGATTTGCTTTCGCATAATGACCAAGCATGATTTCCACTTTTGGCCTTATCTACTTGAAATTGAAAAGTCTCAAAAAGGTCCCCAATGGTTTCTAGCATCAGGGGCTCGTCATCCACAATTAAGATTTGTACATCGGAGGGCTTCATTTTTTCCTTTTAAGTGAACGAATAATTTATATAGACCTCATCGGGTCGACGGCTAAAAAATAAAGGTCTGGTTAGGGCCAGGTTGTTCTCATCAAAAGTCCTGGATGAAGTGATTAAGAAAAATAGACCTTATTAAGTCTCAGGTTTTGGGGGTTTAATCCGAGAAGTTCCCTGAGGTCCTACGAATGGTAAAAGCAAAGTTTAGCGCGGCCAAAATTCCAAGTAATGAAAAGGAGCGGATTCAAGCATTACGGGCTTTACACATCTTAGATACCGCGCCGGAATTCGAGTTGGATGATATTACACTTTTGGCCGCTCGTATTTGCGGCACTGCCGTTTCGTTAGTTAGCCTTGTCGACGAAGATCGTCAGTGGTTTAAATCGAAAGTAGGTTTAGCCGTGACGGAGCTTCCGCGAGATTCCTCGTTCTGTGGACATGCCATCAATGAAGCTAAGACCTTTATCATTAATGATGCTACAAAAGATCCGCGTTTCGAGAATAATCCTAATGTCATCGGTGAAACAAAAGTTCGCTTTTACGCCGGGTCACCGTTGATTACTTCCGACGGTTTAGCGATCGGTACTTTGTGTGTCGTGGATCAAAAGCCAATAGAACTCAGTGAAGATCAAATAAGTTCTTTAGAAATTTTAGCCCGACAGGTGGTTCTTAACTTTGAAAGAAAACGACTTGAACGGGAGCTTAAAAATCAAAAAAGTTTCTTTAGTAGTATTGTTGAAGTTTTACCGCAATTGATTACGTACATCGATGTTAATTACAACTACCTTTTTAGAAACTCGGCCTATAAAAAATGGTTTAATTTAAGTGAAAAGGATCTAGAAAAGGTATCAATCCGAGAAATTTTTGGCGACACCGCTTTTTTAAAAGCCAAACCTTTTATGGATAAAGCCCTGGCCGGACAGCCGCAAAAATATGAGGCCTCCGTCAAAGTGGAACTGAACGGCCTAACCATTGAAAAGGAAGTTGAGTCGAATTATATTCCTGATTTTGCAGCGGACGGTTCGGTGCAGGGATTCTTTGGCGTGACAACGGATTTAACAAAAGCGAAGCAACGAGAAAAAACAGTGCTCGAGCAAGCTCAGCAGCTGGAAATAACTTTGTACGAATCTAGAATTAATGAAAAAGCTTTCAAAGCCTATTTTGATAATTCGGTTATTGGAATGGTTAAAATCAATTCAAAGCTTCAGTTTTATGATGCGAATCCGGCCTATTTGAAACTGATGGGATATACGCTCGAGGAATTAAAAAAAATGTCGATACTGGATGTGACGCATCCTGAAGATACCGATGATTACAACTC
>JAYTHR010000134.1:0-1643 GCA_043732425.1 Bdellovibrionales bacterium | reverse complement strand
GCTTAGACGGTGTTTCCACGGAGTTGATTTAAAGACTAATTGTTTCATGTGACCGATACCCCCAAAAGCTTTTAAGAGATGGACGGTGCAAGGGGTAGGAAGCGCTGAGGAGGCGTTAAGTGCGGGTAGGTGTTAGAGCGGGGGCTGAGTTCGGAAGTGGAGTTGTTTTTAATTTATCGTCGTGGTTTGTTCCCTTCTTTTTCCGTAGCCCTAATTGCTGTTGTCAGGTCATAGGGTCGCTTAGCGGTTGAAGTTCACAAAAACACAGACTGACAAATTTCAGCATGATTTGAGCTTGAAAGAGAATTTTCTCTTTCAAGCCTGTAGTTTCAAATGGACCAAGGTCCAGTGTGTCTGCAAGTAATAATTTAAATTTTGCAGCATAAAATCGAAATATTTATTTTTCAGTCATTTTTTTTACACTTTTTTAATCTTTGTTTTTTAAATTTGTAAAACTTTTTTGCAGAAACAATTAAACCCCGACTTATTTTTGAAATCGCATCATTTCCTCTGCTTTGGTCTTAAGTCCTTGGTCGAGGCTTCCGAAACCTTGCAAGTCACACGACAGGGGTACGTTATGAAAAATAGAAACCAAAAAGTAGTTATCTTCATCGCAGCAGCAACAGCTATGACCTTATTCAACAGTTGCAGCAAATCTGAGTTTGGCCAACTTGCGGATTCTACACTGACAAAAACGGAAGTTCCGTTTCTACCGCCCACGCAGTCTCCACCCATTTTAGAAAATCCCCCGGCGGTTGCGAAGACTTCCAAATTAACTAGCGGCGTGTGTGCTTCAGATTCTTCGACGCAAATTCTGAGCTGCGTGAAGTGTGAAGTTCCACAAATAACGGCAGTGCCTCAGCTGTCTGTTAAAGCTCAAGCCTTGCTAGATACGATGGTCCTGGCTTGTCAGGTGAGCAATGGCTCTGACAGAAATAATTTCAGACCAACACGAGAGATGATTTTAAATAAGCTGAATCAAGCTTCGGAAGCAAATTATCCAGACACAAAAAGAACTGCGCAAATGGAAATGGTTGTGCAAGGTTTAACAAATCCTTTAGAAAATTCACTTCGTCAAAGAATGTTTGGTGGTCTTTGGTACCAACCACCGTATTCGGATGCATTTGAGCAATATTTTGGAATTACCAGCAGCGAAGCGAAAAGTACTTTTTGTTGGAATGGGAATCAAATGAATGGTGTCATCACCGATCCCGCAGGAGTTTATTCTATCGAGTGGCTGAATTGTCAGTACGGGCCAGATCCATTTAATTGCAAAGAATCAGCTGGTTATGTAGCAGCCCAAGGTTATCGAAGTCAGTTGAAAAAATCGCTAGCACTTGGTGTTACTAATCCATATTCAGCGCCGATGCCGGATCCTCAGAAAACGTGCCACTGGATTAAATTTGAAGGTGACGATATCGTTGCAGCCAAAATTCAATTAAAAAAATGGCGCTCTGAAGGACGCAAAGTATCGATGACAGCTCAGAAAAACGGAATCGGACTTTGTGGCTTAGCAGATGAATCAAATATCACTAATGATTCAGTCATTGAGATGGCAACATACCAGTGTGATTAAGTTTTTGAATATTAAAAAATGTCTTCTGCCATTAAGTTTTATTTTTGCTGTCGGTTGCAATTCTCAT
>JAYTHR010000133.1:0-1650 GCA_043732425.1 Bdellovibrionales bacterium | reverse complement strand
CCCCTGTTTCAGGGTAGTTGTCGTGTAAGTTAAATAACCAAATGGGGTGCGGAATTGGATAACGCATGGGAACAAGTCAACGCTTCAGCAAAGAATTTAAAGAAGCCATCGTCAAGAAGCTGATTTCTAGAGGTCATAAAACGATTGAACAGTTTTGTAATGAAAACAGTTTAGCAATCAGTTCAGTTAGCAGATGGCAATCAGAGTGTGCTAATGTTTTAGAAATGAAACATAAAAAAGATAAATCAAAGTATTCTGCAGAAAAAATATTAAAAATAATTTCTGAAACATATTCTTTAAATGAAGAAGATCTTGGGATTTATCTTCGCAAGAATGGTTTACATTCAAATCAGCTGACAGAATGGCGCTCAGGATTTCTGTTTTCAATAAACCAGCCTAAAGTAAATCCAAACAAAAAAGATGAACGCGATATTGAAATAAAAGATTTGAAGAAAAACTTACGTAAGAAAGATGCAGCACTTGCTGAAGTGTCGGCGCTATTGATACTCCAAAAAAAAGCCAATTTATTATGGCCCTCGCCGAACGAGGACGAGGATCTTTAACTTCGTTTGCAGACAGGTGCAGTATTTTAGAACTTATTGCGGAAGCCGTAGCGGCTGGTTGCCGCAAGTTTCGGGCTTGTGAAGCTTTTAATCTTGAGGAGCGCACTATCCAGCGTTGGAAATTAAGTTCAGCAGATCAGCGCCACGGGCCATTGACAGCGCCGGCTAATAAAATTTCAGATTCAGAAAGGGCTTTGATTATCAAAACATCAGTGAGTGAAATCTATGTAAATTTAAGTCCGCACCAGATTGTGCCGCGATTAGCTGATGATGGAATTTATATTGCCAGTGAATCCACTTTTTATCGTGTACTGAATGCTGAAAAGTTAACAGCACATCGTGGATTATCAAAGCCCCGAATCGTTGAAAGACCCAAGGCTTATGAAGCAACAAAGCCGAATCAGATTTACAGTTGGGACATCACTTACTTACAAAGTTCTGTGCGTGGCCAGTTTTATTATTTGTATTTATTTTTAGATTTGTTTTCTAGAAAAATAGTTGGATGGAACATACATGAATATCAAGACATGGAATTATCTGCGATATTACTGACTGATATTTGCAAAAAAGAAAAAATAAATAAGCATCAAATAGTAGTTCACGCAGATAACGGAGGGCCTATGAAAGGCGCCACCATGCTAGCAACCATGCAAAAACTTGGCATTGTGCCGTCGTTCAGCAGACCAAGTGTTAGCAATGATAATCCATTTTCTGAATCACTATTTAAAACTTTAAAATACTGCCCGATATATCCAACAAAGCCGTTTGAAGATATTGAAGCTGCGATCGTTTGGATGCAAAAATTTGTTAATTGGTACAACACTGAACACTTGCATAGCGGGATAAATTTTGTAACGCCGGAATCGAAACATAGTGGAAATGACGTAGAAATTTTAGAAAATAGAAATGCAATTTATATGGCTGCAAAACTTAGAAACCCGAACAGATGGTCAGGTAAAACACGAAACTGGGATGCTGTAACAGCTGTCAAATTAAATCCCTTGAAAGAAAAAGATAAATCGAATACAAAAGAAAAATATCAACAAGCGTGTTGATCAAACACGACAACTATCCTGAAATTTTTCGA
>JAYTHR010000132.1:0-1659 GCA_043732425.1 Bdellovibrionales bacterium | reverse complement strand
TAAAAACATAAGTTTTTTAAAAAAATATGGGCCGAAGCTTTATTTCATTTCGTCTGAAAATGGAGTTCAAAATATTTATTCTTCCGAGAATTTACAATCCGCAATTCCGATGACACATTCATTAACTGGAATCTGGAGTTATTCATTAAAAGAAGAGCAAAATTATTTCTGGGCAACCACGATGACGAGCGATGGTTTTCGCGTTGCTGAGGCGAAGTTAGAGCCTTATAAAAATAAATTGCCCGCGATCACGAACAAAATTGCCGATCGCTACCATTACGTCGACCGCACGGTGGCCGCTAAAACCGAGCCCTTAGAAGATTATGCGGCTAGTCCGTATCTTTGGCCGCATTACTGGATTCCTTTCGTCAGCACAACGACCACATCGAACGGTATATTTTTACAAGCCCAAACAGCCGGGCAGGACCCACTGCAAATACACAAATATTCGATTCTTGCGAACTATCAAACGGATATTAATCGTTTTGGTTTTCTAGGAATTTATACAAATTCGGCCTTTAAAATTCCGTTCCAAATAGGCAGTCTACAAACGAACCAATCCTTCGGAACAATTGATCAAGTGGTTCAAACCGGAACAAATTATTTTGCTTTAGCACCAGATGTTTTTGCGATTAATAAAAATTTATCATTTCAGTTGGGAATTCAAGATCAGCAAACTTCGTTTAATGGTACTGCGACCGAGCACTTGGGCTTTTTTACCCAAGTCACTTACGCCGATTACACCAAAACTATTTTTCAAATCTCGGCAGAAAATGGCTGGGGCACATCCCTTCGTTATGAGAAAAATAATAATATTTCCGGCAGCCAAGATTATGACCGTGCCATGGCGACCGTGATCGGTTTTACAAACTGGGGCTTGCCTCATCATCATGTTTTAATGACTCGTTTGAATGCTCTGGTGACGTTTGAATCGGTATTAGCGCGATTCGGAACTAGTAATTCAACGGTTTTCGCCGTGGAAGATTCACTGATTCCACAATTTGTTTTGCGAGGTTACCCGCCCAGTCAGTTTTACGGTCGAAGTCTTTGGACCGCAAATACTGAATATCGATTTCCAGTAACTAACTTAGAAAGTGGCTCTGGCACAAATGCTTTTTATGCTAGACAACTTTCCGGCGCCGTTGTTGCTGACGGATTAGGTGTCGAGGGCCGCGGAATTACCATCGACAAAACGTATCAACCGCGCAGCTTAAACGAAAGTGTTTGGAGTGCTGGCGTGGAAGCGCGGTTAGAGACAACCGTCGGATATATTTTACCCATGAATTTTGTGCTTGGATGCTACCTGCCATTCTCGCCACAGTATGCAAGTTCGCCCCAAATCGGATTCAGCCTTCAGATCGGCGGTTTTTAAGGCAAATTCTGGCTTTAGGTATTGACATTTTTTCTGTCCGTCTTGAAAATTGAAATCAAGCAGGCGCTAAAATTTTAGCACGCTTGGTCCTTCAACATGCGGAGCTTAAAAATGGAAATGAACCGAACTGAAAGCAAAACCTGGATCCGCGAACTGGTCTCGGCCGACGAGCAAATAGAAAAATCAGTCATGATCGACATGAACCTGGGCCTAGATACTCAACGTATTTTGATCAACGACACCATCCAATTTTTATTACGCCTGAAAACAGACTTCGCTGAAACAGC
>JAYTHR010000131.1:0-1660 GCA_043732425.1 Bdellovibrionales bacterium | reverse complement strand
TGAAGATATCCATTACGCCGGAATCAAAACAACGATATGTCGAAGTTTTTTAGCGTTAGTTCAGAGTGCGCGATTTATCGCGTTTCTTTGTTTTACAGAATCACCGCGTATTATTTATCAAGTACCCCCATATCCGACTTATCACATATAGGTTTATAATCTCACCAAAAGAAACGCGATAAATCGCGCACTCTTAACTTATAGAGTCCTTTGAATAACCGGAATCTTTTCACGGTTTGGAAGGAATCGCGATTTTTTTGAAAAGTTGGGGGTTATTTGTTTGAGACTTTGGTGATTTCGGGTTCATTTTGTTCATTATTTTAGTCGTGATTCGCGTTTTCAGGTTTTATTTGATTTATTTTGGCGTTGTCCGGCATTTGAGTAATTCGATCAGGTTGTTTGGCGTTTTACGAGGAACGAAGTCCTGAGCACGTTGTAGACGATGCACCACATGTCGAACCTCAGAGCGTTTCGCATCTTGTTTTTGGCGGCCAGAGTGGTCACTTTCAGTTTCTTTCTCATAAAGCCGAACGGATGCTCGACCGCCGCTCTGACTCGTGATTTTTGTTTGTTTCGTTTTAGCTGCTTGTTCGACAGCTTTTTGCCCCGTGCTCCTTTATCCAGAATGCCGCAGTATATGCCAATTTCCCGCATCGCGAGTTTATTCTTTCGGGCGGCGTAGGCCTTGTCCGCGAAGACGCTTTTTTCGTCTCCGCTCAGCACGCTTTCCATCTCACGGATGTCGTGAATATTGGCCGGTGTAAACGCCCGTTTTCGAATGATCTTGCTCTCGGCGTCAATCCCGATGTGCCCTTTGTATCCGAAATACCGTTTGCCGCCCTTGGCCGTGCTCGCCGCATCGGTGTCTATCTGGCGGCTTGGCCTCTGCTCCAGCTTCTCTCGCTTCTGGTTGCTCAATGGGCGGTTCGCACTCCGAATGATCGTCGCGTCCACGATCGTTCCTTTCTTTAATATCAGCCCTTTCCTCTCGATCTGCTCCACGATGCTCACAAATATCGAGTCCATCAGCCCCGCTCTCACCAGTCCTTCCTTGAAATGCCAAACGGTCGTAAAGTCCGGTATCTCCTGATCGTATCCGAGACCCACGAACTGCTGGAAACTCAGCCGGTCGATCAGCTGATCCTCCAATTCCTCATCGCTCAAATTGAACGTGTACTGCAAAAACAGCATCTTCAGCTTGATCTCAAAATCTATCGGCGGCCGTCCGCCACGCCCGCTCTTAGTCCGATCCAACACCGCCACGATCTCCGCCAACACCGCCCAGTCCACCAGCTTCTCGATCTCTGCCAATGTCCCCACCGCCCGGCTCACCTTCTTTCGCCGACTAAAACTTAACACCGCATCCATCAACGTCAATTGTTCGCTTTTCATTCCTCCATTATATAATCCTCTTACCCTACAATCGACAACAACCGACACATTTGTAGGGGTTTTTCAAAGAACTCTATTAGTTTCAAAAATCTGATGAGTTTGAACATTGTTGTTTTCTTTTAAAATTTGCACAAGGTTAATCTTTACAGCGGCAAAGTTTTCTGGTATATATATTTCACCATTAAATAGACCCCAGATTTTTTGCAGATGTCTGCGGGCAAATTCGTGGTTTACGATAATCCTAAGACGCTGCAATGCATAACCCGTA
>JAYTHR010000130.1:0-1660 GCA_043732425.1 Bdellovibrionales bacterium | reverse complement strand
GCAGAGTGACAATAGATCGGGTTTTTTGCGTACTGATTTAACAATCCTAGTACGCGCTGCGCTTTTCCAAGACTATATGCCAAAAGAACGCTATTAATTCCCCGCTGCCGATTGCCATCCCACCATTCAAAAATCTGTTTTCCTAAATCGATATTTTTTTCCCACTGAAAACGTGGTGAACCGAATGTGGCCTCAGATATAAAAACATCACAAGGAACAACTTCGAAAGGTTCGCAAGTTGGATCCAGCTCGCGTTTGTAATCTCCTGAGGCCACCCAAACTTCTCCGGCGTGCTCGACGCGAATTTGACAAGAACCTAAAATATGTCCCGCTGGATGAAATGAAATTTTCACGCCACGTAAGAAAAAAGAGTCTCGGTATTCGAATGTTTTTACTTTTATATTTTTACCTAAGCGCTCTTTCAAAAGACCTTCACCCGAACTGACACAATAGTATTGATCACTTCCGCGTCGCGCATGATCACTATGAGCATGCGTCACAAGCGCATGGGAAACCGCACGATTCGGATCTATGTAAAAATCCCCCGCAGGACAATAAATTCCACTTTCAGTCATAATCAGCATAGGATTTTAAGATTAACCTATGCGGTCTTAAAAATCCATGCAGGGGTCTAAATTTGGATGACACACGCTGGTCATTTTGTATTAAATCATATGCTCAATAAAAATATCCTGTTTGCTGTTTAGTAATTTAGTCTCGACACTAATTTGTAGATTTAAGGCTCTAGAAATAGGACAAGAAACCTTCACTTCTTCGGCAAAACTTTTTAACTGTGATTCCGACAGATCAGGTACATCGGCTTCAACACGCAGGTGTGAGGCCGTCAGGGTTAAGACATCGCCGTCGAGTTCTGTAAAAATCTGGGCTTGAGTTATGATTTTATTTATTTCGAATCCTTTTTTCGTTAGAGCCCCGGATAAGGCCATCGTAAAACAGCTCGCATGGGCTGCTCCAATTAATTCTTCGGGATTTGTGCCACGAACTTGTTCGAATCGTGTCCCGTAAGAGTAAGGAATATTTTTTACGGCTCCGCTGGCCGTAGAGATCTCGCCGCCTCCATTTTTAATTGAGCCCTTCCATACCACTGAAGCTTGTTGCTGCACAAAAACCTCCTTATAAATTGTTGTTTTTTTGTTTTTTGAAAAACCAAAACCCAAGTTTCAGTCATCTTTTAAGACTTGGCCGCAAGTAAAATGCCAATGTTTAAAATGTTAAATGAAATCATTATTTTAAATAAACAATGCATTATTAATGAACTCGACGAAGATAAATTGGGAAAGCTAATCAGGTAGAATTAAAGCCTAACGCTGATATTTGAAAAGGGGTTCTCGGTGATCACGCCTGTGAAAAAAATAATGACTCAAGAACTTATCCGCATCCGTAAAGGATCTTCGCTGCAGGAAGCTTACGACCTAATGAAAAAAAATAATATTCGCCACTTGCCCGTGGATGACGAATTCGGTCAAATCTGCGGCGTTATTTCTTTGAAAGATTTAAGTGATTTGCCCCGAATCGACGATATTCCGGTTGAATTTATCATGAACACGGCGATTGAGTTCTCGAGCCAAGATCTTTCTTTAAAAGAAGCCATTCATAAGATGCTGCGCTTAAAAGCGTCGTGCCTTTTACTAACAAATGA
>JAYTHR010000129.1:0-16938 GCA_043732425.1 Bdellovibrionales bacterium | reverse complement strand
CGACTAAATTTTAAATCATTTAAAGCTGGCCCGGATGGCCAGCTTTCTCGGGTTCAAAAGGGCAGAGGCCCTTTTCTGCCAGGATGGCACTTCTACTTAACCACACAAAACCTGCTTAAATTAGAAAGTTCCCAATTTGGGTGGTGAAATACAGGATTTTATCCACCCGAACCAAAAACTTAAACGTAGAACAGTTTTTGCGTTTGTCCGCGCTCAAGCATCTTGACCGATGGCTTTAAGCGCTTGGCATTTCGTGACTGAGAATAGTTTTCTAACTGATCAACAATATACTTAGCCCCAACGGAATCGGCATACTTCAGTAAGCCCCCGCGAAATGGCGGAAAGCCTGTCCCCATGATCATCGCCAAATCCACCTCATGAGGCGTTTCGACGATACGATCGGCGTCTAAAGCCAGGGAACATTCGTTAATCATCGCAAACACGCAGCGTTCCAAGCATTCTTTGGTAGTTAAAGGGCTTGTCGGAGCCTGAAGACCCAGTTCGGCGTAAATACCCGCGTCCACCGTGGTTTTCCGTCCTGAGGAATCGTAGTTGTAAAAACCCAAACTGGTTTTTTGTCCCAGTCGGTTTTTGTTTTGTTCTAACTTTTCCATCAGCGCTGGCATTTCAACCCGGTCCGGATAGGCTTTCTTAAAAATTTTAAGAACTTTCAAACAGACATCAAGCCCCACGCTATCCATTAATTCGAACGGCCCCATCGGCATTCCAAATTCGTGCACGAAAGCGTGATCAACCATATCGATGTCCATGCCTTCAGCCATTAAAAATGAGGCCTCAGCCATGTACGGAAGTAGAAGACGATTCACTAAAAATCCCGGACCATCTTTAACCACCACGGGCATCTTTCCCATTTTTTTAGCTAGCTCAAAAACCGTCGCGATCGTTTGTTCTGACGATTTCGGCGAGCGAATAACTTCGACTAACGGCATTTTATGAACCGGCGAGAAAAAATGCATCCCCGCAAAAAATTCGGGGCGAGGATGACCCTCAGACATTTCAGTGACCGACAAAGAACTGGTGTTCGTGACGATAATGGCATCCGGGCGCATCTCGGCCGCAGTTTGGGCGATCACTTTTTTCTTAATATTCATATCTTCAACGATTGCTTCTACGACCACATCCATATTTTTAAATCCGGAAAAATCAACCGTGGCCGATACCAATGACATCTTTTGAGTGAACTGATAACTATCAATCACCCGTTTTTTAAGTAATTTACTCCACAGATCACGGGCGTGTTTCAATGCTTTTGCGTTGGCATCGTAGGAAATGTCTTTCACACGGACATCAATTCCTTTATCGGCACCGACATAGGCAATTCCGCCACCCATTGTTCCTGCTCCTAAAACTCCCAGATGCTTAACCGGTTTTCCTTTTATATTTTTATCACTCACACCCGATTGTTTTTTCACCATCTCAGTCAGGTAAAAAACGTGAATTAAGTTTTTAGAAATGTCTGTAAGGGCGCACTTCGTGAAATACTCACGCTCGATTTCCAAAGCCCTGGTTCGGTCCGTTGAACCGTAGGTTTTATGAATCACTTCTAGGGCCGCAATCGGAGCTGGATAAAAACCTTTCGTGACTTTTAAGACGCCTTCACGGGCTTTTTTAAAAACTATTCCGCTTAAAAATCCTTCTAAAAGTTTCGCTACAAAACCGCGCGGTTGAAATATCTTACGTCGCTTTTTACCGCCGTCGCTAATGATTTTAGATATTTGTTCGTTCGCAAAATTTTCTAAAAGATTAGGGTGCACCACAAAATCAACTAAACCCATTTTCTGCGCTTTTTTCGCGTTTACTAATTTTCCGGCAAGAATAATATCTAAAGCGGCTTGTAGACCGATAACTCGGGGTAATCGAACGCAACCGCCGAACCCGGGTAAAATTCCAAGCTGCGTTTCGGGTAAACCAATTCGCGTGCTAGAATCTTCCGTAGCAATGCGGTAATCGCAGGCTAAAATTAATTCGCAGCCTCCACCAGCACACGCGCCATGAATTAATGCCATCGTTGGCATCGGTAAATCTTCGATGAGATTAAAAATTTCTTGTCCTTGTTTCACTGCGGATTGAACTTGCTCCGCAGTTTTTAATTCTTTAATTTCTTCAATGTCAGCCCCGGCGATAAATATCTTTGGCTTGGCTGATTTGATGACGACCATTTTATGGCTTGAAGTTTTTAGATTTTCTAAATGGCTTTTCAGCTCGACCATGACCGAAGTCGAAAGCTTATTTACTTTTTCATTGGGTAAATCGAAAGTTAGGACCGCGACGCTGTGACCATTTAAATTTACAGTCGAAAGTTGAATTGCTGGCATAAATTATCCTTCGTTTTCTAAAATAAGTGATCCACCCTGACCGCCGCCAATACATAAAGTGGCTAACCCAAACTGAACTTGGCTGCGTTTCATTTCCTTCATCAAAGTTAAAACTAACCGGGCTCCGGTGGCTCCGACCGGATGACCGTACGCGATGGCTCCGCCATTCACGTTTAAGATTTCGGTGCGCAGTTCTCCGATGGCGCCACTGAGTCCTAATTTTTTTCCGAATTCATCCGAAACGAAAGCTTTTTGACACGCCAAAACTTGCGCGGCAAAGGCTTCATTTAATTCCACCCGCCCAATTTCTTTCATCGTAATACCCGCGCGTTTTAAAGCTAGCGGTGTCGAATAGGCTGGCCCCATTCCCATGCGCTCGGGTTCAAGACCCGCGTAGCCGTAGCCCAGAACGCGCGCGATTGGTTTGTAGCCTAGCGCTTCTGCTTTTTCTCGGGACATCATCAATACCATCGCGGCACCATCCGTGATTGGGCATGAGTTTCCCGCCGTGATGGTTCCCGTCACTTTATCAAAAAATGGCTTTAATTTTTGTAGCGCTTCCATCGTTTGATTATCCCGTGGACCCACATCATCAATTAGGGTCTCTTTGTAATCTGGGGGTAAATATATAGCCGTCATCTCTTCTTTAATTTTTGCTTTTGCTGCCGTCGCTTTTTGATGAGATTTTAAAGCGTATTCGTCTTGTTCTCGGCGTGAAATACTAAATTCTTTAGCAATCACTTCGGCCGTCATTCCCATGTTCATGCCGACAAAAGGATCGGTTAAACCTTCCGCTAACGCGAAGATTGGTTTGTACTTGGTTTTCGCAAAAGGCGCAGTTGTGGCCATCTCTTTGATTTGTTTTAAGTCAGCCATCAGCCAATCCCACAGCGCAGAAATTTTTCCACCCGCTGTTTTTGCAGAACCTAATCTTTCAATAATACTTTTAATAGCTTCGGGCATTATCAGCGGCATTTGCGACATATTTTCTGTGCCGCCAGCAACGACCATATCCAAGGTTCCTGATTTTATTCTCTCGTAACCCGAACTAATACTTTCTAAAGCTGAGGCGCAATTTCGATGAACGGTCACGGCCGAAGTTTTAATCGGAAATCCCGAATTTAAGGCTACGACGCGGGAAATGTTCACGGCATCGGATGGTGAACCGGTGTTTCCCAGAATCACTTCATCGACCAGATCGACATTCAGATTTGTGCGCGCGATTAATTCTTTCAGGGCGACTTGTCCTAATTGAGCCGCGTGCACGGATTTTAGTTTTGTTCCTGATTTTGCAAATGGGGTACGCACTCCATCAACGATGACAACATCTCGTGCAGATTTGGGTTGAGAACTCATTTTTCCTCCGACAAAGTGATCTAATGAACTCGATTGAGCTAAATTCTAAAACTCTATTAGACATCGAAAAACCAGTTCGCGCAATTGACGCTTCTCAACATTACGGACCAACAATTTGTGCTTTCGGGAACTCGTTCGTAGACTAACGGCTAGAGCGAGGATTTATGGACACCACAAATACTGAAAAAAATTTAGATAAAGAAGCTTTGGAATTTCATCGTAAAGGCCGCCCCGGAAAAATCGAGGTCATTTCTTCTAAGGATTGTAACACCGAAAAAGCACTCTCATTAGCTTATTCCCCAGGGGTCGCGGCTCCGTGTAAGGAAATTGCGAAAAATCCGGACGCGGTTTACGAATACACAACAAAAGGAAATTTAGTCGCCGTGATCTCAGATGGAACCGCCGTGTTAGGTCTTGGTAACATTGGTCCACTAGCCGCAAAACCGGTTATGGAAGGCAAAGGCATTTTATTTAAAAATTTTGCAGGAATTGATGTCTTTGATATTGAAATTAAATCATCTTCGACCGCTGAATTTATTGCGGCTGTTCGAACCTTAGAGCCCACGTTTGGCGGAATTAATCTGGAAGACATTAAAGCTCCGGAATGTTTTGAAATTGAAGAGACTTTAAAAAAAGTGATGAACATCCCCGTCTTTCATGATGATCAGCACGGAACGGCCATCGTCAGTGGTGCCGCTTTGATCAACGCCTGCCATATTACAGGAAAAAAACTTTCGGAAATTCATTTAGTTGTGAATGGTGCCGGAGCCGCTTCGATTGCATGTACAAATATATTTGTTAGTCTTGGAGTCAAAAAAGAAAATGTTCTGATGTGTGACAGTTCGGGAGTTATTTATCAAGGCCGCACAAAAGGCATGAATAAATATAAAGAAGCTTATGCAGTTTCAACATCTAAGCGCACATTGACCGAAGCCTTAACCGGAGCCGACGTATTCGTTGGTCTTTCCGTTGCGGGAGCCGTGACCGGGGACATGCTGAAAGTCATGAACAAAGATCCGATTATTTTTGCGATGGCCAATCCTGATCCTGAAATCACGCCGTCCGAGGCTAGAAAAGCAAGACCCGATGCGATCATTGCCACGGGCCGTTCGGATTATCCGAATCAAGTGAACAATGTTTTAGGTTTCCCGTCCATTTTTCGCGGAGCTTTAGATACGCGTTCGACACAAATTAACGAAGAGATGAAATTAGCCGCTTGTCATGCTTTAGCGAAATTGGCGCGCGAAGAAGTACCTGACCGCGTGTCGGCGTCATACGGGGGCCAGAAATTTAAATTTGGTCGTGATTACTTAATACCTAAACCATTTGACCCCCGTGTTCTACTTCGCGTGGCTCCGGAAATTGCAAAAGCTGCCATTGATTCCAAGGTGGCTCGTTTAGTAATCACTGATTGGAATGCTTACCGCGATCGTTTAGAAGCTATTCAAGGCCCACAAAAAGTATTCGTGCGTTCGGCCATTCACCGTCTGCATTCGAATTCGATGCGCCAAGGAAAAATTCCAAAAATTGTATTTTCAGAAGGAACCAGCTCGAAGATTTTAAAAGCTTTGAAAACCTGCCAAGAAGAAAAAATTTGTCAGCCGATCATCTTAGGATATCCGGATCATATTTTGGAAAAAGCCAAAGAACACGATGTGGATTTATCGGGAATTGAAATCATTAATCCCGCGACCCATCCAAGTCTTAAGGCGTACACTCAAAGTTTATTTGAGCGCCGCCAACGAAAAGGAATTAACATCAAAGAAGCGGAGCGCTTAATGATGGATCCAAATTATTTCGCAGCCATGATGGTGAATCAAGGTGACGCCGACGGAATGATCAACGGCGCAACGACGGATTATGCCAAAGCCGTGCGCCCTATTTTGCAAACGATAGGTTTAGCAAAAAATGCAGTTCCGGCAGGCTTAAATATTGTTCTTGCTGATAACAAACTTTTATTTTTTACCGACACCACGGTCAACTTTACTCCGACAGCTGAGCAGCTAGCACAGATTGCAATTCAGACCGCGCAGGTAGCCGAACACTTCGGACAAGTTCCGCGCATTGCCATGCTTAGCTTTTCTAATTTTAGCGGGGCTGCAGGAACTCCGGACCGCATGAAAAAAGCGGCCGAGCTGGTGCGAAAACTGCGACCTGATTTATTGGTCGAAGGCGATATTCAAGCCGATACCGCGGTAAATGAAGAAATTCAAAACCGCATTTTTCCATTTTCAAGTCTGAAAGGCGAAGCGAATATTTTAGTTTTCCCAAATCTGGAAAGTGCCAATATTTCCTATAAACTTCTGCAGCAGTTAGGCAAAGTAGAAGTCCTAGGGCCTTTCTTAATGGGAGTTCGCCGGGCAGCCAATGTTCTGCAACGAACAACAACGGAGGAAACTATTTTTAGTTCAGTGGTGTTAACGGCCTTAGAAGCTCAGTTTGTTACTGACTTCAGAAATCAAAAAACTTGAACCAAGTCCGCGTTAACGACAAAGATAAAGTAATCGTCGTAGGTGTCGGCCTTAAATCCGAGCCTATTTCTGAAATCAAAGAAAATCTTTGTGAACTAGAAGAATTAGTTGCAGCCGCCGGTGGCGAAGTTATCGGTTCCACCGTGCAGGTTCTTCCGCAGTACAATCCAGCTTCATTGATCGGGACCGGAAAAGTTCAAGAGATCAAAGAAATGGCTGAAGAAAGTAAATGCAATTTGGTCATCATCGATCATCAGTTAACCGGAATTCAGTCACGAAATCTTCAAGAACAAATTGGCTGTAAAATTTTAGATCGCACCCAATTAATATTAGATATTTTCGCCCAGCGCGCCCGAACTTATGAGGGTAAATTGCAAGTGGAACTGGCGCAATTATTAGACCAGATGCCGCGCATGATCGGCGCGTGGAATGAATCGTTATCCCGTCTAGGTGGTGGAATTGGTACGCGGGGGCCTGGAGAATCGGCATTAGAAAATGACCGCCGGCGCATTCGTGAAAAAATATCTTTAGTGAAGAAAAAGTTAGATGAAGTTTCAAACCACCGAGCCCAGCATCGCCAGTCTAGAAAAAGAAATGAAATTCCGAGCTTTGCCCTGATTGGATACACGAATTCAGGAAAAAGTTCGTTGCTGAATCGCCTGACGGGATCCCAGGTTGTTGCAAAAAATATGGTCTTTGCGACTTTAGATCCAACGACGCGAAAAGTATTTTTAGATGATGGCCCTCCTGCCGTAGTGACCGATACCGTGGGTTTTATCCGTAAACTTCCGACCCAATTGATCGAGGCTTTTAAGGCCACGCTGGAAGAATCTGCCGAAGCAGATATTTTACTGCACGTTGTGGATTTAGCGTCGCCGAACATGGAACGCCAAATTGAAGTGATCGAAGGCTTAATGAAAGAGTTTAAGTGGGAAGATAAAAAAATTATTCATATTTTTAATAAATCAGATATTGCTCCCCCCGATCGTCAATTTCGCGTGAAACACTTTCCACGAGTTTTCGTCAGTGCCCTGACCGGAACAGGGTTTGAACAGTTAAAAAAAATTATGTCCGATTCAATTAACGAAATGCAAACGGAAGTGGAACTTTACTTTGATCGAGCTAATGAATACCGCATATACGACCTCGGTCGAGAAGCCCGCATCAATCGTAAGGAAGCCGCTACCGAAGGAACTATTTGTTACGTGATGATGACCCCGACCATCTTAAATAAATGGCGGGATTTCTTAGTAAAATAGTTTAGAATAAAAGAATGAAAAAATTAATTCTATTTCCTGCTTTATTGCTGGCTTTACCTTCTTTTTCTGCTGAACAGTGTATCAGCGGTGATCCAGGGGCCACAAACTTAATTGATCAAATGAAAACCGCTGCGAAATCAAGCGCGCTGACGAAAATGATTTATCAAGATTATCAAATTGGCGTCCATCCCACACAAGCCCAAGCACCTGCAACAGATTGTAAAGATTGTAACGCAGAAAAAGAAAAACAACGAACTGGCCATTTAGATAAGTTACCAGCACCCGGCGCCATTCCTGCAGCGCCGCAAGTTCTTTTTAAAAAAGAATGCCTTGCTGAAAGCGGACACTTTAAAGCAGATACGGCTGAAGTCACCTGCCCCGAGGGTAAAAAAGCTCGTAACCGAAATCTTTGCCTGACTGAAAATTTACTTGAATACCAAAATGCGGTGATTAGCAGTTTTAGTGGTTGCATGCTAAAAAGTGGTTTTAAGTCGATGGATTCGGCCTCTTTATTTAAGCTTTATTCATTAGAATCAGCGTTCAAACCGCAATACGCTTATAACGGCGGAGTCGGTATTGGTCAACTGACCCGCGTGTTCGTCGAAGACATACATCAAAAGCACCGTGGTTTAAAATTCCTAAAAGCTATTGCAAATTCGAATGATAAAGAATGTAACGCGGCCAAAATTATTGCGTCAGAGGATATTAAGAACAAACCGCAAATTGCAAATACGTGTTCTTTCACCTCTGTTGGCGAAGGTTTAGAAAGAAATATTTTGTATACTTTAGTGGGCCTTGAAAATTCTTGGGAAAAAGATATCTCTCCGAAGTTCAAATCCTACAATGAACGTTATAAAAATGATCCGAAACTAAAAGAAGCTCAAGATTTAGCTTTATTGAATTCCTACGGCCCCGGGGGTCGCGTCGCGGCCAGGGCTGCTGTAGAAAGACTTTCTTCCTTACCGCCTGAAAAATTTATTGCTGCGATTAAAAAGCCAATGACTAAAGTTCGTGGACAAAGTCTTTCAATTTACATCAATAAAATGGAAGCCCGCCAAAAGCAGCTGGAAAAAGAATTTAAAGAGCCGTTAAGAACCGAATTCGCAGAATTAGGAGCCGAAGCATGCGTCAACTAGCACTGATATCTATCGCTGCCGCCACATTATCTTTTTCGGCTTTTGCTTCAACTCAGGAAATGGATCAGCTTTACACTGTCTTTCAAAAGACCCGCGCGGATTTTTTGGGTCAAAAAAATATTTCAAAAAAAGAATTTAAAAAGAGTTTTGATTCCGTCGATTCCGAACTCAACAGCAAATACAAAGCCTATAAGCTTTTAGAGAAAGACGAACTGTCACCTAAAGGAAACCAAATGGCATTTGATCTCGAGCAATTAGAACCTTTAAGAAATTTAGCCACCAGCCAAATTACCAAAGACGACTGTTCACAAGCCCTTCACACCAATGACTTAAATGCTAGCGTTGAAGATAAAAAAGAAATCAGTCAGATATCCCAAATATTGAAATCAGTTTGTAAGTAGAACGATGTCGAACTTGCTTCAGTTTAAAACTTCCTTTGTATCGAAAAGAGATTCGTAACTAAATATTTAACTCCCCGTTATTTGAAATGATATTCTTTAGAAGTAAAGGGGAACCGTTTATGAAACATACTTTCGTGAAAATTTTCGCGCTAGCCGCAGTTATTACCTCAAATTTATTATTTTTAAATATGGGAACCCTTACTGTCACTAACCTGCCTTCCACAGGAAGTATTGATTTGCCGTTGGAAATTTTTTCAAGTTCTGCGGGTTTTACTTTAAGCACGACCACTCCAAAAACTTGGGGCTACTATCAGCCGAACGGTTTCGTCGAATACACCGTGAATGTGCCCGCAGCCGCCGTGTACAAACTTGAAATCACTTATGCGTCTCCGAATTCTAAAGCTGGTATGAATAGCTATATGAATGGCACTTATGTTGAAACAGTCGCCTTGCCGACGACAGGCTCCTGGGCGACCTACGCCCAGGCAGCGCAAACGACTCTTTCACTACCAGTAGGGCAAAGCCAAATTCGAATTTCTGGTTGGGATAATTCTGAAGCGTTTAATATTCAAAGTATCCGCTTAATTGCAACCGCCGTCGCTGCGGCAGTCACCCCAACGCCTTATTCTTCGACTGTTACAAATTTGCCAACTTCCGGAAGCGTGGATGTGTTAATGGAAAGTTTCTCAAGTTCTGCAGGATTTACATTAAGTGATACGGCGCCAAGAACTTGGGGTTACTATCAACCAAATGGTTATGTCGAATACACCGTGAATGCATCCACGGCTGCAAGCTTTTCTCTCGAAATTACTTATTCCACGGTTAATCCTGCCGCCACTACGGGTATGAACAGTTACTTGAACGGTAAGTATGTGGAATCGAAAAGTTTGCCTTCCACCGGTTCTTGGTCGACCTACGCGCAGTCACTTTCAACTTCCCTTTCTATACCTAGTGGACAAAGTATAATTCGAATATCTGGATGGGATAATTCGGCAGCGTTTAACATACGTGGTATTCGATTAACGGCAGCCGCAGGTGCTATAGCTTCGCCAGCTGCGACGGCGGGCTATCCCTTCGATGGACAAAAATTATTTGTAGATTCCAATTCGCAATCAGCGAAAATGGATGTGAATTCATGCGCGGCCTATTCCTCAGCTCCGAACTTGACCCAAAAAATAAACCAGTCAGCAGCTGCTTGGTACGGTGATTGGAACTCTGATGTTGGCGCCGCTGTTTCAGCTCAAGTGAACAGTGCTAAAAACGCTGGGGCGATGCCCGTCATGGTTCTTTATAATATTCCGATTCGTGATTGCGGCAATTACTCAGCTGGTGGCGCAACTGAAAGCACTTACCCAACTTGGATCGACAACGTAGCGAAGGCTATCGGAAATGCGAAGACGGCCGTCATTCTTGAGCCTGATGCATTGGCTGATTTCACGAAGGCGAATTGCCTCAGTGATTCTCAAAAAAATACTCGCCTTCAGTTAATAAAGGGAGCCATTGCTTCTCTGAAAAAAAATGCGCCAAACACGGCAGTTTACATAGATGCGGGAAATCCTACATGGGTGCCTGCAGGGACAATGGCCGATCTATTAAATAGCGCAGGAGTAGCTACTGCGGATGGGTTTTCACTCAATATTTCAAATTTTATCACCACAGATTCGAACGTAAGTTACGGAAAACAAATTTCCGGTTTAATCAACGGCAAACACTTCATCGTTGATACCAGCCGTAATGGAAATGGCCCAACCGCGGATTCACAGTGGTGTAACCCTATGGGTCGCGCCCTAGGCCAAAGCCCGCAAAGCTTTTCATCGGGCTTAGTGGATGCATACTTGTGGATTAAAAAACCGGGCGAGTCCGATGGTACTTGTAACGGCGGCCCAACGGCTGGACAATTCTGGCTGGAATATGCTTGCGGGTTGGCGGCGCGCTCTCCGTATTAAACAACAGAAAGCAGAGCACAGGCGCCGAGCTTTTAGGAATCAAATTACGGTGTCAGATTCTCATTATTTAAAAATTGTCTTGATTGAATTTAGAAATGCTTTCTCAAATTCATTTTTTCCAAATTGGGGACGATGAACAAGACAAACTGAATCCTTATAGCGTGATCTTATTAAACCGAACGATTAGCAAGTCGCTGTCGACGACGTTCTTCCGCTGCCTTGTAACGGCTTTTTTCAATTTCGGTCTCTGGAATCAACTGCGACACAACGGCCGGCTTTCCGTCTGACCCTAAGGCCACAAATGTTAAATAGGCCGACGCCGTATGAAAGTACTCGGAAGTCTTCGGGTTCTCAGCATCCACGCGAACGCCAATCTCCATCGAAGTTTTCGAAACGTAATTAACAGAGGCCTTCAGGTTTACAACCCAGCCTTTTTTAATCGGAGCAATAAAATTAAGTTGATCTATACTAGCAGTAACGACTTCCTTATTCGAGTGCCTTTGGGCTGCGATCGCAGCGGCTACGTCGATCCACGACATCACGGTTCCACCAAAAACAGTATCTAAGGAATTGGTGTGTGTGGGTAATACAAGCTGGGTCATTATAACTTCGGAAGAACGAACCGTTTTTCCACTAATCATAATGACCCACCTTTAGAAACTAAAACTTAAATAAACAATTAAACGCCAGCGTCGTTGTTCCCGTTACGGTTCCCGAAGGTACCTGTTCCAGGAAGGGTGATCGTTGTGTTTCCAGCAGGAATTGTCGCTGTTGCTTGAGTGTTGTATGCAGATGCGCCAGCAGGTTGAGAAACTTCAGCACGAGACTCGCTTTCAACAAATCCAATATGAGGAAGGCACCATACGATTAATTGCGCGCGGGATTTAACATTCATTTTCTTATAAATGTTCGTTAAGTGAAACTTAACTGTTTTTTCAGTTACGAATAACTGATTGGCAACTTCCTTGTTAGAAAGACCTTTAGAAACTAAGTCTGCAACTTCAGCTTCGCGATTCGATAAACCTTTTTGTATTAATACGTCTCTGAGCATCCTTGCTCCTCCTGCTTAATTGTTTTTTGTTTCTTTTGTGTCTTTCTGAAACACTCCCAGACTATCCTTTGTCTGAACTATTGTCTCAAAATGAACTACAACAACCTGTATATAAGTCTGACAAGACTTTCAAAGGAACGCAATACCAAAGACCCACTATTTTTTTAAAACTAGACCGCATTATTTGCAAAATTAATCTAATGTTCCTGAATTTTAACCGATAGGAAGCCAACAGGAGTCTAGCATGTTCAAATTAGATACTAAGTTTTTAGTGGTCGATGACTTTTCGACAATGAGAAAAATCATCAAGCGCGTCCTTGACGAAATCGGCTATAAGAACGTGGTCGAAGCCGTTGATGGCAAAAATGCCCTTAATATGATTGAAGAGCATGAAAGAAATGGCCAGCCCATTCAATTTGTTATCTCCGACTGGAATATGCCAAATATGCAGGGCATTGATCTTTTGAAGGCGTGCCGCAGTAAGGCCGAATTCAAACTTCTTCCTTTTATGCTGGTCACGGCCGAAAGCGAACAAACCCAAATTATTGAGGCCGCTAAAGCCGGAGTGTCTGAGTACGTTGTGAAGCCTTTCAATGCCGCAACTTTAAAAGCTAAAATTGAACGCGTTTACGCTAAAACAAACGCCGTTGCAAAGAAGGCGGCGTAATATGGGTGCTGCTGCAAAATTAAATCCCCAGCATCCTCTCTTAGACCGTGACGTCATTTTAAGTTTAGCTAACGGGGTCACCGAAACTTTACAAACGATGTCATCGACCGTAGCTATTTTCGAAAAGCCTTTCGTTGCTACCGAGTGGACAACTCCTTGCAACATCGCAGTTTACCTTGAGCTGCACTCGGATCCGTTTAAGGGCCAAGTGCGTTTTCATTTTGATACTAGCGTGGCTAAAGGAATTATCGAGCGCATGCTAGGCTCAAAAATTGATGATTTAGATCATACGGAATTATTAGACGGCGTTGGCGAGATATCAAATATCTTTTTTGGTTTAACAAAAACTAAGTTAAATAACATTGGATTCAAGCTGAGCATGTCGACTCCTCACCCGTGTTTAAGTAAAGACTTACCACCGGTCGTGGGCGAAAGAACTTATTTGATTATTCCTTTTAAGGTCGATCAAACATTATGCTTTGTTGAGATGATTTTGTTCTGATAAAGATATTCTAAAATTTGAGCTTTACCGAGATCAGGCTGTGCAAATTGTAACAGCCTGATTTTTTTTAAGACAGGCCCCATCTGTCGGTGTTCGACCAGTCCCTTAAGATCATTCCCATCAAGCACCTTAGGTGGTCTTGAGTTATAGCCAGCTTGTAGCTCGGTGAAATTGAATGGCAATCCTAACTGATTTAAAAAGTCTAATACCGGCAGTAAAAGCGGATTTTTTTCAATTTCGTAAAGCCAATCAAAAGCCGTGAACTGAGCTTCACTGAGCAGACAAAATTGAAGATTTTCTAGAATTTGGAGATCTGCCTTTCCCACTTTCATTCGAGTACGTAAGTTTTTAACCAACACCTCATAAGAGCGACAAAGCTTTAGCAGGAAGTAAAAAAACTTAAGAAGTTCTGAACCCGAAATTTGTTCACAGCGTACAAACTGCTTCTCGAGCGCGTCCGAAATAGAATGTGGTAGCTGAACTGGAAATAAAGATTCGATCATAATGCGCGTGAATGGCGATTTAAAAAAATTGGGCCAAATAATATGAGCGGCCATTTTATTAAATTCATTCCAAATGCGCTCGCCGCTTATTTTTTCCAGGGATTTAACTTGTTCGGTAGCAGCCTGAAGGGTCAGCGCTTCTATAGAAAATTTAAATTGGATTGAAAATCGTAGCAGCCTTAATATGCGTAAATGGTCTTCCCTGAATCTGATCGACGCATCACCCACGCATTTAATGGTGCCTTCTTGAATATCTAATAAACCACCTACAAAATCGACGACCTGCTGATTTTCATCATCCCAGAATAAAGCGTTCATGGTAAAATCACGCCGAAGCGCATCTTCTTCGGCGGTTGCGAAATCAATATGAGATGGCCTTCGCCCGTCTTGGTAATCGGATTCCCGACGAAAAGTGGCCAGATCAAAAAATAAGTTATTATCCAAAACAAGTTTAACGACTCCAAACTGAGCCCCGATTGTTAAAGCTTCAGGAAAAATTTCAAGTATTTGCTCGGTTGTCGCAGTGGTGACCAAATCAAAATCGGAAGGCACGCGCCCCAGAAGTAAATCCCTAACCGCTCCGCCTGCGATCCAGCACACAAAACCCTTCGTCTTCAGCAGATTCTTAACTTGAACATAGGGTGCATACGCGACATGATCTTTAAAGGCCGTAGCTAGATTTCTATTTTCAGCGAGCATATTTGAATTATGAAAGATTTAAAACAAATTCTCAATCAATTAAAAGAAGATTTGCAGCTGAATCAAGTTGAAATAGGTCCTTTATCAACGCCCCTGACAATTTCATTTTACGAGCAATGGCTAGCAAAAAATTATCAGGCCGAGATGATGTACTTAGAATCCCACGCCGAGACAAAAAAAAGACCCCAGCTACTCAATGAAAATTTAAAATCCGTCATCAGCGTCGCCCAAGCTTATTTCCCCGCAGTTCACCCGAATGAAATGGAAATCCCCGCCCGCGTTGCCATGTACGCTAATAACAAAGACTACCACTTCTGGCTGAAAGAAAAATTACAAGCCATTATTCTCAAATTAAAAAATCAGTTTCCTGACGACGAATTTTTAGCTTACGTGGACTCAGGCCCCGTCTTAGAGCGCAACTGGGGATTTGAAAACGGATTAGGGTGGTTTGGAAAAAACACGTGTTTGATTCACCCCCAACACGGTAGCCTTTTTTTTATTGCCGAAATTCTAACAACGCTTTCGTCACCCGTAGAGTTTAGGCCCGGGCCCATTCCTGATTTCTGCGGGACCTGCACGCGGTGTTTAGATATCTGTCCAACAAAGGCCTTAGTGGAACCACGTGTTTTGAAATCTGACTTATGCATTTCGTACTTAACTATTGAGGCCAAATCCGTACCACCATTAGCTTTACGTGCTAAAATGGCCGATTGGTTTTTTGGTTGTGATCTTTGCCAAACCATTTGTCCGTGGAATGAAAAAGTTTTTCGGCAAAAAAAAATAGAACCGGTTTCTAGTACAGACACAAGTTTACTGCTTCTACTAGGCGCGGAAGATGAAAAAAAACTAATTTCTTTTTTTGATTTTTTACTCAGCTCTTCAAATAAAAAAATAGCTCGCTTTTTTCAGGGCTCGGCCCTGCTACGCTCGGGTGGTAACGGTCTAAAAAGAAATGCCTTGATTGTTATTGCGAACCGAAAATTAGCGGCCCTTCGATCACAGGTGGAAAACCTTGAAGATAATCCGAAGCTAGGCGAGCTTGCGACTTGGTGTTTACAACAACTAGATTAGATTTTAAAAAACTAGTTAATTAAAAAACCGAACGTAATCATCGGAAACGTTTGTTTTCGGGTCCAAGTTTGAAAATTAACGATCGAATTATTCGATGTATAAACAGTTTGCCGGTGCGAAAGCAGTGCCCCTAAATAAAAATTAGAAGTTATATTCACCATGTAACCTAGGTCTGCCTGAAAGCCCGTCCCGCTGCTGTAATTTCCGAAAGTTTCATTGATATGATAAAAAGCTCGTAGATTAAATCCCGAGCCCCAATAATAGCCTAAACCGGCCATGGCCGTTCCACCACTGGATGAACTGATACCCTGACTGCTTAAAGAGTCACTGCGGGTCATGTAGCCCCCTCCGAAGTAAAAATCAGATTCAGTAATGATTCCTAACTTGACATCATAAACCGAGGTCAGGTCTTTCCATTCATTTCCCGGAGAAGGATTTGCGGTGGCTTCACTTTGCCCATAATAATATCCTAAATCAAAAAGGACCCCGGACCGCCCGGACAGGTTTTTAAAGGCCACCGCTTTTTCACGCGGATTAACTGCGGCTACTACATTTAGACCTAAACAAAAGAGAATTAAAAACACAAAACTAGAAAGAAAATTTTTTTGAGTCATCTTTGTATTTCATATTAATTATGAAATATTTCAAATGCTTAATGTTATGCGTTATGATGGAATCTTGATCAGCTTCTGATTTTTTTGGCTGCTGTTTTGAAGTTATAAATATTACAGAGCCTCAATTAAATTTGACGGGTTCGTTAGAACATGGTTTGAGTTCTTTCATGCGCTTTTACTTGTGTGTTGTTTTTTCGATACTTTTATATCAATCCAACCTTTGGGCAATGTCCTATTCGGGCGTCTTTATAGTCTCTGAAGATAAAAAACTACGCCTGAAGGAAGAATCCAGCGGCAAAAGCTACGAACTTGAATCCGATTCTGCAGAAGTTAGAAAAATTCTTAAAAAGTTAAAAAAAGAAGATTACATCTCTTTTGACGGAGCCCG
Organism: Bdellovibrionales bacterium; assembly: GCA_043732425.1. Classification (GTDB taxonomy): domain Bacteria; phylum Bdellovibrionota; class Bdellovibrionia; order Bdellovibrionales; family Bdellovibrionaceae; genus Pseudobdellovibrio. Next base: position 538 of record JAYTHR010000129.1, on the reverse strand, counting down.
AAGCGCCACCGTCACATCGATCCGCGTGGACTCCGTGAACTTCGTAGGACTTCACGATTTGCTGGCGGCCTGGAAGGGCGACGATCACTACTGCTACAACTTCAATAGTTTTACGGAATTTTCTATTTACCCGAAGGAAAATTCCCAGTGTCGAACGATGCCGAAGACGGCTCGAAAATATTCGTACACCGTGAACCCGACCGAGGAAGGGAATTGGGTGATTCTACTTTCTGACGATAAAGCCAACTACGCTGCTGACCTGACTGTTAAAACGTCAAGCTCGATACAAATCCAATTGTATGATTCAAACACTGGTTATATTCTTAAAGTGATTAAACTCAAAAAATAATCCTAGAGTCCTAGTCAGAGAGTAATTCATCGTGATTTCTAAACTAATTCCCTCGCAAGTTCTTATCCCCAGTCAACCGCAGCTCTTTTTTTCTAAGAATGATCCTGATGACCTGCGCCTTGGAGACTTAATTAAGTCCGTGGACATCGATGCCCTGCCGGTTGAAAGCTCTTCAACGGTGATTCTGGG
>JAYTHR010000128.1:0-1664 GCA_043732425.1 Bdellovibrionales bacterium | reverse complement strand
AAAATTTCTTAGTCTATGGCCGCGATGAACAGCTGTGTGCTCGTTGTAGCGCGAAAATAAAGTTAAAAGTCATCTCAGGTCGCTCAACATTTTGGTGTGCAAGCTGCCAAAGCTAGGTTAAATAAAATTGTTTTACAGATTTATTTTCACTTTATAAAAATTTCTAGATTTTTTTAGTTTATCTGATGGAACAGTAATCTCATTTAATAACAGTGGGCTAAATAAAAGATGCAGCATACTAAAATAAAAAGTAAAATTTCTTTAGAATTAATTCAGAAAATGGCCCTGACATTTTTAATAAAGGAAGAGAATGCAAAAGCTGCTAAATACAAAAATAAATCGCCTACGAAAAGTGGGAACAGAATCTCGATTCCGATCAGCTTGTGCAGGAAGAAAAAAGCATTCAGGCCCAGAAAATTTTAATTATGTTCAAGGAATTAGATAAAATTTAGTTAAAATTGAGATAAAAAATGTTACAGATTAATTCCTATTAAATTAAATTTGAACTCTTGTTAAGTAAAACAATTATTACTTTTTAAAGTAAAAAGCTTCATATACAAAGATAAGATTAATTCATTTTATTTGTTAAGATTTCTAAAGATTCCAACACTTTTGCTGAGAGAAAATTGTAGTTATTAAGATTTCTTGTTACCTTTTTATGGTAGACTAAATGTTCGCCTAAATAATGGGTCATACAAGAAAAGAGAAAAAGATCATGAAATCAACACATCTTCAGCTTGGTACCATCATCCGTGATTATCGGGAACGTAGTGAAATGACTCAGTTAGAGTTAGCTAAAAAACTTAATTATGATTCAGCGCAGTTCGTTTCGCTTTTTGAGCGCGGTATTTCTAAAATTCCGCACGAGACATTAGGTAAATTAATTATTCTTTTAGGTATTCCTGAAAAAAAGATAACCGCTATCTTGGTCAGTGCCTTCGAGTCTGAACTTTCCGAGAAAATCAGTCGTGGTAAAGCCTTGGGTCGAAAAGCCAATTAGCGCCACGCAGCCATACCGAATGTAGGGCTTTTTAGCCCCCTAAAAGCGACTAAATTTTTCCAAAAATTGCAAATATGATTTTCAACTCTTAATGGCAGTGCTACAGAATCGGGATGAATAAGTTCTTTCGAAAGGAATTATCATGCGAATCTTGGCAGTGATAGCCATATTTTTTACATCGTGGGTGACAGTAGCCGAGCCAGTTCTGTCGCAGCAGGTAAATCAGCAGCAACAAAGCACCCGCATTACCAATTTGTGGCCAAGTATGCCTTTTTTTAATGGCGGAGATTTGGGTCAGTACGTTCAAACGATGACTCAAAACCGTGATCAAGTTCGGCAAAAATTTTTCAGTGAACTGCTCGCGGGATTAAGTCAACTTTCTGGAGCCGGAGCTGATGTCGAAAAGATTCTTCAGCCTTTAGCGAAAATTCTTCTCGCATTTGACGCAGTTCATGATGCCCACAAAGCGATAGACCAAGTCGGAATCGATTTTTCGCTAGAGCAACAATTTAAATCGTCATTAGATCAGCTGTACAGAAAAAATGATATTGGTCGTGAAGCGCGACAACTTCAAATTTCTGAGGCATACTTGCAAACCGATTTAAAACAGCTAAATACGGAAAGTAATCCGACCGGCTTTCGCGAAATATATAATAAAATCGAT
>JAYTHR010000127.1:0-1666 GCA_043732425.1 Bdellovibrionales bacterium | reverse complement strand
GATTCAATTTCTGAAGTAGCCGGGTTACTTTTTGCCGGAAGATAGATCCCATTTTTTTCTAAACTGTCTGTCAGCGAATACCCAGATTGATTTTTTCTAGAAATAAAACAAAAATGTTCTCTTCCGATTTGTCTTTGAATCAGCGGCTCTTCTTCGGAATGTGGATATGGAACATCGCACAGAATGGCATCTAAGTGAAATCCTTTAAGTCTGCCCAAAAGCGTACTTGCGTCGCCGACATCGATACTGAGTTCTAAGCCATTGCTTTCAAGAATAGGTCGTAAAAGTCGAATTTGAAGATTCTTAGACAAACTACCCAACGCTCCGAATCTTATCGAGGACGAAAGCCCACCTTCTTTCATTCCATCGACAAGTTCTTTGCCTTGTCGGAAAATTTCTTCAGCTTGGCTGAAAACGATTTGTCCTTCTTCCGTCAGAACAAGTTTTTTCGAAGTTGATCGAATGATTAGTTTTTTTCCTAGAAAATCTTCTAGCTGGGCTAACTGAAGGCTTACCGCTGATTGGGCAATTCGAAGTTCTTCCGCAGCTTTCGTAAAGCTCTTATGCTTTGCGACTGTCCAGAAGTAATAAAGATGATGGTAATTAAGCCAATTCATGAATTTAAACTTATCTAATTAATAGATGAATTTCAAACATTTTATATATTTTATTTTTTAAATGATTTAGCCGAAACTTGAAATATAAAAAAAAGGATTAAGCTTTGACGACATTTGAAATCTTAAGAACAAATTTATTATCCCCCATCGTGCTGGCGTTTATTCTCGGAATTCTCACGAAACTCGTAAGAAGCGAGCTTAGTCTACCTAAAGATCTTTATTCTACCTTATCAATCTATCTTTTATTGGCGCTTGGCTTAAAAGGCGGAGTAGAGCTTTCTGAAAGCACTTTTCAAGTTATTGCTTGGCCCGCGTTTGTCACTATCGCTTTGGGATGCATTACTCCTGTTTCTGCCTATTTGATCATGAGAAAGCTTGGGCGATTCGGGCAAGTCGATGCTGCGGCATTAGCTGCGCATTACGGATCAGTTTCAGCTGTCACATTCATCGCGGCTTCTCAGTTTGTTGGACAAATGGGAAAGACAGCTGAAGGATTTATGCCGACTCTTTTAACGCTGCTTGAAAGCCCCGGTATCCACATCGCGCTAGCCATAGGCGCGTTGAAGCGAGCGAAGATTCTTTCGTCAAACTCAAGTGCAGAGAAAAAAACTAATGCCGCAATTTTTCACGAAATTCTGACAGCTCGTTCAATGATTTTGCTTGTTGGCGGTTTAATTATTGGGCTGCTAATGGGCGCTAAAGCCTACGAGCCTATAAAGCCATTTTTTGAAACGGGCTTCAAAGGGGCTCTTGTTTTGTTTCTTTTGGAAATGGGTATTGTTGCCGGTGCAAGACTTTCGGATCTGAAAAAGGTTGGGTTGCCTTTAATTTCATTGGGTATTCTCATTCCGATCCTTCATGGTTGTTTGGGTGTGTTTCTTGGGCATTGGTCAGGCTTGTCGGTTGGCGGCGCGACAGTGCTAGGTGCAATGGCCGCAAGTGCCTCATACATTGCTGCACCACCTGCCGTTAGAATGACTTTACCCGAAGCCAATCCCACGTACTATTTAACTGCAAGCTTAGCCGTTACTTTCCCATTTAATTTAGTC
>JAYTHR010000126.1:0-1668 GCA_043732425.1 Bdellovibrionales bacterium | reverse complement strand
AATTTTTAGATGATTCTGGCAATTTTAAAATCAAGGAATTTATTCAGTGCGCCCGTCTTCTTTTTATTGCGCAGGAAACTTTAGTTAGTTTCGCCAGTTACCCGACCGAAAAAATTGCGAAAAATTCTGTCGATTTCAGACCTCTAGGATTAGGCTTTGCAAATTTAGGATCGCTACTGATGCGCTTAGGATTGTCTTATGACTCGGACGCGGGTCGCGCCTGGGCCGGGTTTATCTCGTCTTTACTGACGGGCGTTGCGTATCAAACAAGTGCGCAGATGGCGCAGCGAGTGGGAGCATTTGCGGGCTATAAAAAAAATAAAACCTCGATGCTAAAGGTTTTACAGAAACATAAAAATTCTACGCTAGATATTAACTGGGCTTTACTTCCTTCGGAATTTAGAAAACAAAGTTTATTGGCCTGGACTGAGGCTTTAACTTTAGGGAAAAGATTTGGTTTTCGTAATGCGCAAGCGACCGTCATTGCACCAACGGGAACTATCGGTTTAATCATGGACTGCGACACCACCGGCATTGAGCCCGATTTTTCTTTAATTAAATATAAAAAATTATCTGGCGGCGGGAACTTAAAAATCGTGAACCAATCCGTCGAGTTAGGACTTAAGCAATTAGGCTATGACGGTGATGAGATTCAAAAAATAATCGATCATCTGATGGCTCAAGAAACTTTAAAGGGTTCAATTTTGAAGCCTCAGCACTTTTCTGTTTTTTCGTGTGCCACGGGAGATTTTTTCTTAAGTCCTGAAGCTCATTTAAAAATGATGGCGGCCGTGCAGCCGTTTATCAGCGGCGCTATTTCTAAAACTGTTAACCTACCACATGAGGCAACTTTAGAAGATGTCAGTCAGATTTATAAAAAAGCCTGGGAAATGAAATTAAAATCGGTCGCTATTTACCGAGATGGCAGCAAATTTGTTCAACCTTTATCCGGAAATAAAAACATGCCGAAAAATAAGTTTGTTTTTCCGGCATGTTCTGAATGTGGGGCAGAAACGATTTTAGAATCAGGTTGTTACCGCTGTTTGAATTGCGGCACAACCACGGCGTGCGTCAGCTGATTTAAATCAAGCTGTGAGTTAAAAGCATTTCTCGATATTTAGGTAAAGGCCAAAGTTCATCAGCCACAAGCAATTCAGCCGCATCAATCGCATCACGCAATAGGAAAGCGGCCGGTTGTAAGTCCTCAACGATCAGCCACATACGTTTGTGTTCATCATTGATCTTTCTTGATTTTTCAACCCCTTGCTTAAAAGAATTGTAGTTTTTTAAGATCGCCGCAAACAGATTTTCAAATTCTGTGCTTCTTTCTTTGTGCAATTTTTTTAAAGCTGGAAGAGTAATGGCGTCCGTCGCTAAACTCAACTGCTGCAACTGCTTTTCTAAAGCCGGAATGATGTACGTGCTGGTCATTTCCAGAACCGTCGCGTGTTCGATCTCTAGCGTCTTTACGTAACGTTCAACCGCAACGTGATAACGACTTTCGATTTCTTCTTTTGATAAAACTTTTGCATCAATTAAAAACTGAGTGATTTTTTTATCTTTTAAAACATCTAAAGCTTCGGGCGTCGTATTTAAAATAGGAAGGTTACGCTTTTTAGCCTCGGTTTTCCAGTCGTCGGAATAGCCGTTACCAGAAAAGCGAATCGA